>DATMTN010000012.1:0-91534 GCA_035564115.1 Candidatus Microsaccharimonas sp.
TACAACTTGAGTACCCGGGGGCCAAAATACTCAGTCTCAGTGTGGTTATTCCCTACATTATTATATGGTTTACCGCGCTGTACGGTTCGCTAAAATTTAAACACTACGCCGATACAATTGTGGACAATCAGGATGGCAAAGCCTGTACTACCATAGCTAACGGTCTACTGGTGCTAGCTCTCTCGATGCCTGTTTCTGCGCTGGTGAGCAATATTAATCTCTATTTTTCCAGGAAGCATCCAGGCTACTTGCCGGCAGCCACTATCATTAATAATTACGTAAATTTAATATTGGTGCTAGCAGCTTTTTATATTATCTATCGAGGCGCAAAACAGCTCGCGAAGGTATTGAAGAACTACGTGGCTCATGCGTCGGATCTAGCTTCAGAAGCACTGCCGCTCATATTCATTTTAGGCACTGTCGCGTACAGCTACCTGACACTTACTAATCCAGCACGGCAACACCCGGCCGGTTCCGCCAAGCAAGCAGCTTACTATTTACCCGACTGGTTGCTGTTGGTAACGATCGTTATCCCGTACATTCTGGTGCTGTTTTTTGGCCTGAGCGCTGTCTGGTATATGCGGCTGTATAGCGCACGAGTGCCGGGAATTTTGTACAAGCGGGCGCTCCGCTACGTGCTAGGTGGTATTTTTGTGGCGGTATTGTCGGTTATGACACTTAGAATCTTGGTATCAATGACTGCTTGGTTCGAATCACAAACACTCAAACTCATCCTGGCAATTTTATACTTGTTGCTTATTTTCATCGGTATTGGCTACTGGCTGATTGCGAAAGGTGCCAAGAAGCTGACCAAAATAGAAGAGGCTATATAGTGGCTGCAACTTCGCCGGTACTCTACCAAGAGCTCATAACGGTGCTTGAAGCATATCTTGGACCAAGCGCTGAAAGGTTTATGCGTCGTCATGCAGAGTCGCATTTACATAAATCACTTGATCAAATTTCCTGCACGGAGATAGCCGAGCTGACGGCCTGGATTAAGTTGTCGCTTGGCATGCTGAGCCATGATGATCGTGTGGTGACGGCGTGCGAAAAAGACATGCTGGAGTTATGTACCCACCCCCACTAAATAAGCAGTAGCATTTTAGCCTGGGAACAAGCTATAATTCTGGCTAATAGATAAGGCGTATGCCAAGGATTATTTTCATGCAGCCAGAAACCCCAAACACAGATAGTAATGCACCAAAGCCAACGGATGCAGCAGAACCAGTTCAGCCTATGCCGGTAGGCACTTCCATTACACCTGATAACAATGTCGCGCAAAGTATCCTGGAGGGCCAACAGGTTGTGCAGCCAGCTGTGGTGACCGAGCAGCCCCATCAGGAAGTGCCCGATCAGCATGTCGCGAACAACATTCTGGGAGTTGTCTCTAACCCGCAAGTGGTGGCGCCAGCTATGCCTACACCACCCGCCAAGAAGTCAAAGAAACTGCCACTCATCGCTGGTATTGTGGCGCTCGTTCTCGTAGTAGGCGGGGGCTATACATTTGGGCTCTATCTACCTGCTCAGCCAAACAATGTATACAAAGCCGGTCTTTCGCGGAGTGGCAAGGCGGCTGATGCGCTTGTCAAGTATGGTACTTCGCAGGAAAGCCTCCTCCAGAAGCAGGGTGCAAAATTTGATATTACGACAAATGTTAAGTCGAGTGGCGGCAGCTTTGACCTGGCCGCCAAGGGTGCCTACGATATGAACGCGAACGTCGACGCTCAGATCACGGCTGATGTTATGGGCAGCAAGCTGTCGGCAAACATCCGCTCCATCAGCAGTGGCAAAGGCGCTACACCCGATCTGTATCTACAGGTCAATGGGGCTGCCTCGCTCCTGAAGAGTACTGGCTTTAATGGTCTGAGCAGTCTTGATGGTCAGTGGATTTCGATTGACCACACGCTACTTGATAGCTATAAGTCAGAGCTCAGCAAAAATATAACGGCTGACACGACCAAGCAGCCAACTCGTGCACAGGTTACCGATGCTATTACGAAGGTCCAGGCTGTAAACAAGCAGTATCTGTTTACGACTGATAGCACTAAGGCAGTTCTGAAGGACCCTAAGTTTGTAGCTAAGGAACAGCTAAGTGGTCGCCAGGCATACCACTACACAGTCGGCTACGATAAAGCCCATCTCGCTAGCTATCTGCAGGCCGTGGCAAACGCTATCGACACGAGCTCACTTGGCCCCTGGATCAAGAGCACGAACGATGGCAAGGCGCTAGGTGATAGCCAGTCATTTAAGGACTCTATCACACAGATCAACAAAGCTAACGCGAACTATACCTTTGGCTTGTGGGTTGATGCCAAGACCAAGCTTATCGCACAGCTGAAGTTCGCCGACCCCAAGGACGCTACCAACACTGTGGCTATTTCGCAGCAGTACACTGGCGGTACCAAGTACCCCTTCACGCTGGATTTCGCATCTAAAGCAGATCAGGAAACAAGCAGCGGCCACATCGGCTTCACGCTGGACACCAGCACCAACGCAGTAACATTTGATGGCAAGGGCTCCCTCGGCAGTACCGGTAGCTTTACCTTCAGCGGCAGCCTGCAGCCTACTTCGGAAGCGGTAAAACCACAAGTGCCAACCGGTGCTAAACCAATCACAGATGTCATCAACCAGCTGTCTACATCCGGTGTCTTGGGTGCCAGCACGACTAAGGGCCAGTCGCAGCCTGCGACACCTACCGTGTCGCCACTTGAGCGATTGCGCTCGCTGCTGTAGTTCGGTGCCGCTAATCCGGGTATACTAATCACCATGAAGAAACTTGGCAAAGCTTTTGTGCTCATGGTGCTGACTCGTCAGCTAAAGCAATTACTAGCAAAACATCCCGTCAAGATCGTGGGCGTGGTCGGCAGCTATGGTAAAACGAGCACCAAGCTGGCTCTAGCGACCGTTCTGTCGGAGGGGCTTCGTGTTCGTCACCAGGAAGGCAACTACAACGATATTGTCACTGTACCGTTGATATTCTTTGGTGAAGACCTGCCAAGTCTGATGAATCCAATTGCCTGGGCTCGCTTATTTGCGCGTAACCGTCGGCAAATCAAGCAAGACTACCCCTATGATGTCGTGATTGTCGAATTGGGTACCGATGGCCCTGGTCAGGTCGCCGCTTTCAAACGTTATTTGGAGCTCGATATCGCTGTCGTGACATCGATTGCGTATGAACACATGGAGTTTTTTGCTGATATTGCGGCCGTGGCAAACGAAGAGCTATCAGTCATTGACTTGAGCAAGCAAACCATCGTGAACCGTGATCTATGTGATCCTAAGTACCTCACGAATAATACGGTGACGACATATGGCATGAATGGCGGGGATTACCAGGCCTTGAATTCGCAAGTAGAGGGCGATAGCATCTCCTTCACGATCAATAAGGCGGGGGCTCAATTCCTGACAGCCAGCTGCTTCAACTCGTCCCAGAATGTCCTCTATTCAGCAGCAGCTGCTGTGGCAGTTGGTGATGCCCTTGGCGTAGCAGCCGATACGTTAGCGAAGGGAATCGCTGCGATTCAGCCAGCTGCTGGTCGCATGCGTAAGTTCGCCGGACTTAACGGCAGTGTCATCCTGGATGACAGCTACAACGCCAGCCCAGAAGCCGTGAAGGCTTCGCTGGATGCGCTCTACGCGGCGGACGCTCCACAAAAAATTGCCTTGCTCGGTAATATGAATGAACTTGGTTCGTTCTCGCCAGCTGCCCATACGGACATTGGTGAGTACTGTGACCCTGTCAAGCTCACCGAAGTTTTGACACTCGGTCCGGACGCTAATACATATACGGCCGAGGCCGCGCGCCAGAAGGGGTGCAAGGTTACAGCATTCGACAGTCCATACGCGGCGGGACGCTATCTAGCTGACAAGCTGCAGTCGGGCACGCTGGTGCTCGTGAAGGGCTCACAAAATAAGGTCTTCGCCGAGGAAACCGTCAAACTCATACTGGCCAACCCAGATGACGCCAAGCAGTTGGTGCGCCAAGGTACTGGCTGGCAGAAGCGCAAACGTAAACAGTTCAACGACGCTGTTTAGTGCTTGAGTGCAAGTTGCACGAGCTGGCCGCATAGGGCCGCCATCGAGAGCCCGGCAGCATTCGCAGCCTTTGGAAATAGGCTTTGGTCGGTCATGCCGGGCAGGGTGTTGGTCTCTAGGATTACCAGGCTATCGTCTGATCGAACAATCATGTCGCTGCGGCTTAGATCGCGGCAGCCGGTGAGTTCATGCGCTCGAATAGCCAGGGCTTGAGCGGCAGCTTGGGTAGCTTCACTCACGTGCTGCGGGGGACACAATTCCTGAGTGCTGCCGTTGTATTTATTTTCGTAGTCAAACTCGCCATCACTCGGTGGAATAATCTCAATAACCGGTAGCCCGTCGCTGCCAAGTACCCCGACGGTGATTTCTACACCTTCAACCAGCTCTTCTAGGAGCATTTCGCCGTAAATATCTAAGGCGTTACGCATGGCATCCCACGGTGCACTCGTAACATCCCGAATGATAAAAGTGTCCACGCTTGAGCCGCCATCATAGGGCTTGAGCACAAAAGCGCTCTTGAAAAGAGCATGGTTCGGCACGTCCCAGCTGTGAACTAGGGCTCCCTTTGGAACAGGCAAACCGGCATGTTCCAGCGCACGCTTGTATTCGGATTTATCAAAAGTAAGCCGACAGGCTGCTGCATCGGAACCAACGTAGGCGATACCAAGTTCTTCCAGGTGTTGTTGCAGAGAGCCATCCTCACCACCTAAGCCATGAATGATCGGAAACGCCACATCGTAGTGTTTGGCTGTTAGTTCTGTCTCTATTGATTGCTCAGCTGGGTCGAGTAGGGCCACATCGTAGCCACTTGTTTTTAGGGCATCTAGTATTGCTGCACCCGAGCGCAAGGATACTTCACGTTCGGGGGATGCCCCGCCAGCAATAACCAATACTGATGTCATCGCCCCCATTATACCGTAGCGACGGCACTATCGTGCGGCATGCTTTTTTGCTACAATGACCCCTGATATGAAGAGATATGATCCTCGAGAGCTAGAACCCCGGTGGCAAAAAACCTGGGATGAGACCGGTGTGTATACGGCAAACCTGCAGAGCGACAAGCCAAAGTATATCGCCATGAGTATGTTCAACTACCCCAGCGGCAACTTGCACATTGGGCACGCCATGAACTTTACCATCAGTGATGTAAAAGCTCGCTTCAAGCGCCAACAAGGCTACGAGAGCTATCACCCAGTCGGTTGGGACTCCTTTGGTCTGCCAGCCGAAAACCGGGCTATCAAGGAAGGGTTGAGTCCCCAGGAAAGCATGGCCCAGCTGATTCCTGACTACCGCAAAGCCTACAAAGCCATGGGCTGGAGCAATGACTGGGAAAAGGAGATTGCCACCCACCTACCGGAATACTACCAGTGGACCCAGTGGGTGTTCAGTGAGATGTATCGGAACGGTTTAGCCTACCAGGATAGCCGCATGCAGTGGTGGTGCGAGAAAGATAACACTGTGCTAGCCAATGAGCAGGTGATTGATGGGAAGTGTTGGCGCCATGACGGGCCAGACGATCCGCTGGTTGAGAAAAAAGAGATCAAACAGTGGTTTTTCAAAATTACCGACTACGCCGATGAACTACTCGATGCGATTGAAGACCTAGACTGGACCGACACCGTGAAGTTAGCGCAAAAGAACTGGATTGGCCGTAGTGTCGGGGCGGAAGTTAGCTTCAAGATTGATGGTGGTGATGAGACCGTGACTGTCTTCACGACTCGTCCCGATACGCTGTACGGCGCGACCTTCATGGTGATAGCACCAGAGCACGAACTGGTTAAGCAGATCACGACTACTGAGCAAAAGGAAACGGTTGACGCGTATGTCCGCGAAGCTCAGAAGAAGTCCGAGCTGGAGCGTCAGACCGACAAGCAAAAGACTGGTGCCTTCACGGGCGCCTATGCGATTAATCCAGTGAACGGGGCCAAGCTGCCAATCTGGATTGCTGATTACGTCCTGGCGGGGTACGGCACCGGCGCGATTATGGCTGTGCCAGCACACGACGAACGTGACGAAGAATTTGCCAAAGCGTTTGATTTGCCAATTGTCGAAGTGATTGACGATGCGAACAAGCTGGTTAACTCTGGTAAGTTTGATGGCCAGGACTCGAACGAAGCTCGTGAAACCATCGTACGCCACCTGGAGGCCACCGGTCAGGCTACCTCAAAGGTAAACTACAAAATGCGTGACTGGAGCGTCAGCCGTCAACGCTACTGGGGGGCGCCGATCCCGATTATTAACTGCCCGAAGGATGGCGCGGTACTGGTTCCCGACGAGCAACTGCCCGTGGTGCTGCCAGAACTGGATGACTTCAAACCAGCTGGCGATGGCCGCAGCGCCCTCGCCCGGGCGACCGACTGGCTAAAAGTCCAGTGTCCAGAATGTGGCGGCGACGCCGAGCGCGAAACCGACACGCTGGATACCTACATCTGTAGTAGCTGGTACATGTACCGCTATATGGATCCGCGCAATCAGGCACAGATTTTTGACAGCGCCATTGTGAACAAATGGGAGCCGATCGATTTCTATAACGGTGGTGACCACGCTACTGCTCACTTGCTGTACGCCCGCTTTATCGGTCACTTCTTTAAGCGGTTGGGCCTCGTAAACGAGCCCGAACCATTCAAGCAGTTCCTGTTCAACGGCAAGATTATGGCGGCCGATGGCACCATGTTCAGCAAGAGTAAAGGCAATGGTATCGATCCGCTCGAGATCATCAACCAAGGCTACGGTGCTGATGCGCTCCGTATGTTCCTGATGTTCGCCGCTCCGCTCGATGTCTGGGCTAAGTGGGACCCGCAGGGCGTGCCTGCCACTCATCGTTTCATCTCACGCCTTTGGAATCTGGTGCAAGAATATCTGGTAGCCGATGAAAAGCCCGTCAGCGAAGACGCTCAAAAAGAGTTGCTGCGTGCCACGCACGGCATGATCAAGAAAATGACTATCGATATCGAAGAAAATCGCTACAATACTGCGATTGCAGCAGCCATGGGTACGCTCAATGAGCTATACAAGCTCAAGGTACATACCTTAGCCAAGACCGAAGCCTGGCTGCAGGCACTCGAAGCAATGATTGCCTGTATCGCGCCATTCGCGCCATTCGCCGCCGAAGAATTGTGGTTCCAGCTGGGTCACCACACGACGGTGCACAAAGATACCTGGCCAGCATTTGACGAAGCCTATCTAGCCCAAGACACCATCACAGTGGCCGTGCAGGTGAACGGTAAGCTGCGGGGAGAAATCGAAGTCGCGGCTGATGAAGTCGAAGATAAAGTTGTTGCAGCTGCTCAGTCTAACGAGCGTGTTAAAGCTCACACCGATGGCCACGAGATCGTGAAGACGATCTACATCACCGGCAAACTCGTCAATATCGTCGTGCGATAGTTGGCGGGGGCTTAGTTGCCGCCCGTTGAGTAGCCGACATACTGGTAGTCGATAGAAGTCAGCTTGCCAGCTTTGTCGAGGCCTGCCGAGACGAGTGAAACCCCACTGGTACTGCCGGTGGTGATGGCCATTGAAGCGGCTACGGCTGAAGCGCTCTGGTTAAAATCAGGTGCGGTACCTTGAGTGTATGCAAAGTAGGTCTGGCCGTTAGCGGTGAAGACAATTGGTCGTGCTTGCGCGGTGCTAATTGGGCCGGCAACCGCAACGGCACTGGCCGTGACCTGGGCCTCGGCGGTACCATTTTGGAGGCTGGTGATGAGCGCCGTGAGGACGCTGAGTGGTGTTGGAGCTGCAGGTGGAGTACTGGCCGGTGCCGTGCTCGTGGAATTTGAGGTTGAAGTCTTGCTGGGGCTAGTGGTAGCCGTTGATGTGCTGGACTTGGGCGTAGTTTGCTTGGTAGGCGTCTGGATGACCGTTGTATTAGGTGGTGTGACGGCTGTAGTAGCGGTCGATTTCTTGGCGGCATTGGTGCTTTGCTTGCTGGCAGTTTGGTTGTTCGTCTTGATCGTCGCGCTGCTTGCATCTTTATGACCAACATGAAGGACGAGTACGAATGCGCCGACAACTACTACACCAACTATTACGCCGAGTAGCGCGAAATGATGGACAAAGCCACGGCTATCTTGGACGGATGATTTCATGGTAGGTATTCCTTGTTTATTTTATGTAAGACAGTGGTCCTTAGACACAGCTTAAGCTGAACAGAGGCCGTTTACAATCACCATGTAACTATTACAACGATAAGTGAATCAGCTATCGACCTTGCCACCACTGGTAATTTTTGCTACAATTGGACCCAAGTTTAAGTCAGCCGCACTCAGAGCCGACAGATAAGGAGTCTATTTCTCATGGGTAAGCCCAAGAAACGAACCAGCCCACGTAAGACCGGCACACGCCGTAGTCACTTGGTGCTCAAGCTTGCACGCAAGGTGAATGCTACGTCACCAGTCAAGGTATTCACGACTCGTCGTGAATCAGCTAAGAAGATCTCAGCCTAAATACCCACGTCTACGATATACTAGACGTATAGCATAAACGTAAACACTTAGGCAGCAAACGTGGCATCAAACCGACACTTAGGCCGTATCATCGCACTGCAGACGCTCTATGAGCAGGATTTTCGGCGTGAAGCTGGCGATGACGACTTTAATCTAGAAGAAGTACTGCAGCGCAACATTGCGCGCTATTCGGAGATGGTTGATGACATCGATTTTGTGCGCAAGCTGGTTGACGGTGTAACGAAGCAGGCCAGTGCCCTCGATATCACTCTGCAACCGATCGCGCCGGAATGGCCCATCGATCAGATTGCCCGTATGGACCGCGCCGTTCTGCGTATGGGGCTGTACGAGTTGCAGAATGACCAAGATGTGCCGCCAAAAGTGGTTATCAACGAAGCTGTCGAGCTGGCCAAAGCCTTTGGCGGCGAGAACTCCAGCAAGTTCGTGAACGGCGTGTTGGGCACAGCCCTACGCAACATTACCGGCGAGACCACCGACAAGCCCATCAAGAAGACGACTAAGAAAGCATCTGATGACAAATAAACCAGCCGATGACAAATCTAATCCCCAGCACCCACGCTTAGATCCTGAAGATCTCGAACTCGATAAGCAGCCTCGTTTCAGTGCGCCCAAGCCTATTCAGGGTTTCCGCAACTTTGTTACCAAGCGTCGTCCGGTAATCGAGGAAGTTGTCCGCGAAACCACGAGTGGTGGCATTGTGTGGCGCAAGAACCAGGCGGGTCAGGTTGAGATTCTGCTGATCCAGGATGCCAAGAGTCGTTGGACGATTCCGAAGGGCCACGTTGAAGAAGGCGAAGAAACCAAATACACCGCTGAGCGCGAAATCCAGGAAGAAACCGGCTTACAGCAGATGAAAGTTGGCAGCTACCTGGGCAAGGTCAACTTCCGCTACCGCCGTGCCCACACCCTAGTCCTCATGACCATGCACATCTACCTGGTGGAGGGCCGTGGTGACACCAACGCCCTACAGGGTGAAGACTGGCTCACCGATATCAAGTGGCTGCCCGCCAGCGATGCGGTCGACAAGATTGCCTACGAGGATATCGGCAAACTTATTCTGGTCGGCATGAAGCGCATTCGCGAAGGTAAATTTTAACGAGAACGAAAGGATTAAGCACTAGAAAATAGTAATCAGAAACCAAGACGCCTATAACTGGCAGTGGTTTTTAGTTAGTAGTTTCTAAGACACTATTATGGACACAACACCTTACGCAGAGTTCGCCAAGGAAAAACTGGGCGTTACATTCAATGATATTCAGTTACTCATCACCGCCTTTACGCACCGTTCGTATCTGAATGAGCACAAGAAGACAGTCAGTGAGCATAACGAGCGCCTAGAATTCCTGGGTGATGCCGTGTTGGAATTGGTTTCTACCAAGTTTCTCTACGGCAACTACAGCGAGCCAGAAGGTATCCTGACTAACTGGCGTTCGAGCTTGGTGCGGACCGAGAGTATTAGTGCCGCTGCCAGTCGTTATGAGTTTGAGCCGCTGCTGCGCCTCAGCCGCGGTGAGAAGCGGGGAACAGATCGCGCCCGTGCCCAGATCCTGGCCAACAGTTATGAGGCAGTTGTCGGCGCTATTTACCTCGATCAGGGCTACGATGAAGCTGAGCGCTTTATCACTGAAAGCCTTCTGGTCACCTTTGATGAAATCCTGAAGACTGGCTCGTGGATGGACCCCAAGTCACACTTGCAGGAGCTTGTCCAGAGTCAGGACAGCCAAACTCCATCCTATCGCATCATTGAGGAAACTGGCCCGGACCACGACAAGATGTTCACAGTCGGTGTCTTCGTAGGTGAAACCCTCAAGGGGCAGGGCAAGGGCCCTAGCAAACAAGCTGCTCAGCAGGAAGCTGCCCAGGCCGCCCTCGCGCATTACAAAACAGCCTAATACTTGCTGTATAAACCACAACAATTAGCCTTCAATTCATATTTTCGGAGAGCCTATGACCGTATATGCTTAAGCTAAGCTTATACAGAAGGGCCTAAAATGAAACATCTGCGCAAACTCAACACCAAAGGCTTCGGCCACGTCGAACTACTAGTGGTCGTCATAACCATTGCCGTTATCGGCGGCATCGGCAGCTATGTTATGCTCCGGAAGAGTCATGCTGACATCTCTGCCGCTACCGTATGTGGAAGGGGCTACACTGGTTTCAATAATGGTGCAGTAGGATCGCAGTTGGACCACAATGGTAAGGTTGGCCCAGCAAGGGTCTACTGGCTTCACAACACAACTGCTCAAAAGATCTGCGCAGTTGTTATATCAAGTGGGAGTGCCTATGGCGTAAGTAAGCCCATGAAAGTCTCTATCACGTATACGAATCCACGAACAACCACAACGGTGGCATCTAACAGGGGTAACTTTAAATACTACGCTGGCCCGATATATGTCAGTACTAGTAATAATGCATGTAGATATGAAGGGATAGGTGTCGCTAGTATGACGTGGAAAGGCGTAGTATACAGTGAGGGGCCTCTGATCTATCCATTTTGCTGAGTAGGGCCGCAAAGTTAGTCCTTCAAGGCTGTAATCGGAATGTCCCTGGAGACTCCTCCGGACATACGACACCGCGTCTACTACATCAGGGGTGGGATGATTGACATAGGCTGGCTTTATCTGTAAAATAGAACGGTCTTAACAATTAATTCTCGTTTAGGGAAGATTAGAAAGGAATAACATGCTTGTTATTCGTATGCAGCGTACTGGTCGCAAGGGCCACGCTCAATTCCGCGTTGTCGTCCAAGACGCACGCCGGACCCCTACCAGCGGCAAGATTGTCGCTGCTTTGGGTCACTACAACCCCCACACTAAGGAAGCTAGCCTGGACAAGGAAAAGGCTGCTTTTTACCTGGAGCACGGCGCTCAGCCATCTGAGCGTGCTGCTCGCTTGCTTGCCGCTGAAGGCGTCAAGCTACCAGATTGGGTCAAGGTGAGCACCAGCAAGGCCGGCAAGCTGCGTAACCCAGAGAAGCTGCGCCGCAACCAGCCAGCTCCAGAAGTTGAAGAAGCTGCTCCAGAAGTAGAAGCTCCAGCCGAAGAGGCTGCTGAAGCGCCTGCAGAGGAAGCTCCAGCTACCGAAGAAACAGCCACCGAAGAGTCGGCTGAATAGTCGCTAAGACTACCAGACTCTGACAGGTAAAATCCTTACAGCTCCTACCACCACGTTGCTATAATCTGGATAGGTAGGCTGTAATAACCGAGCAGGAGGTACATGTATGGATAACAGCATTGACCAGCAATTTGTCGAATTTGTTGTTAAATCTCTCGTCGGTAATCCCGACGCAGTACAGGTAGAGCGCACTATTGATGAGAAGGGCGTACTGCTTGAACTAACCGTCGATCCAGAAGACCTGGGCCGCGTGATTGGTAAGCGTGGCGCAACGGCCCAAAGCCTACGGACGCTCTTGCGTGCCCTGGGCACCAAGAACGAAGCTCGTTACAATCTGAAGATTGTCGACAATGGTGAGCCCCGTCCTGAACGCACTGAGCAACCTGTGGCAGCTGCACCAGCTGACGATGCAGTCGTAAACGATGATGATGACGAGGTTGTTGTCGCGGCAGCCGATGATCACTCAGATGCCGTCAACAAGACACGAGCTGAGCTGGCTGAACTCGACGACCTCGATATCTAGCGTAGGAACCATCAAGCGCAACGCTAATCTGTTTAAAGTTTAATTTTGTGCTTGAAATCACAAAACGCTTTCGGTATAGTTACGACTAGTCCCAAGGACGAATCCTTAAAACAAACAAACGAGAAGCTCATTGCGAGCCACAGCAATGTGGGAGCTTTATGTGACAAAACGAACCCCTTAACTGGGGTTCGTTTTGGTTGTGATATAATATAAGTAATGAAAATACAAGTTATAACACTTTTCCCGGAGATGTTCACCGGGGTTGTTGGCTCGAGTATGCTTTGGAAGGCAGCTGATCGCGGCATCGTGGAGTACGAGTTTATAAATCTTCGTGAGTATGGGTTGGGCCCACGTAAACAAGTCGACGACACGCCATATGGCGGCGGTGACGGCATGCTCCTAATGGTGGAACCCCTCCTGGCCGCTATAGAAGTGGCTAAGACGCGCGACCCCTCGGCAGTCGTCATTCTACCCACTCCACGCGGTGAAGTATACAAACAGTCGGACGCGAAAGCTCTGGCCGCCGACAGCCGTGGGCTTATTCTGGTTTGCCCACGTTACGAGGGCTACGACGAACGTATTACTAAATGGGTTGATAAGCAATTTTGTCTCGGTAGCTATGTGCTGACTGGTGGCGAACTGCCAGCCATGACAATTCTGGATAGTGTTGTACGCCTGCTACCCGGCGTGCTCGGCGGTGAAACTAGCGCCGAGGTTGAATCATTCCAGGCTGACGACGAAGCGATTGAAGCCCCCCAATATACTCGTCCAGAGATATTCCAAGACATGAAAGTCCCAGACGTCTTACTCAGCGGTCATCACGCCGAAATCGCCAAATGGCGTACCCAAAACGGCCACAAAGCCTAAGCAAGCGCGCTATACTAGTAAGTGAAGAAACAGGAGGGTATTGTAATGAAACTACCATTTATTAAACCGGTCTATGCACACTGTGACTTGCCATGTGGGGTCTACGACCCAGCCCAAGCGCGGATTGAAGCGCAGAGTGTCAAAGCCATCCAGGACAAGATGACTGCTTTTGAAGGTGACGACCGTGTGCGTGCTCTATTTATCAAGGAAGAACGGGCCGAGATGGTCAAGCACCACCTGTGGGTGCTATGGACTGATTACTTCAAGCCTGAGCACCTCGAAAAATACCCAGACCTTCACGAAAAGTTCTGGAAGGCTACTAAGCAAGCCGGCGAGTGCAAGCACCACTCTGAGCCCGAAGAGGGCCAAAAACTTCTGGATATGATCGATGAGATCGCGGAAATCTTCTGGGCGACCAAGAAGGCCTAGACTAACTCACCGAGCACCGGTCATGATGCGCCGCGTCAGCGGTAATAGCATGGCGCCGACGCTCAGGGATGGTCAGCTGGTAATCGGTCGCCAGACGCGAGAATTGACGGCTGGTGATGTGGTGATTATCATCCACAAAGGGCTAGAGAAGATTAAGCGGATTGAGCGTCACGAAGGTGACTTAGTCTATCTACTGGGAGACAATCCAGCCGAGAGTACAGATAGCCGCACGCTCGGCTGGCTCCCCGCCAAAACGATTTTGGCGAAAGTGATATTCCCTAAACTATAGCCCGAGCGCTTCGCCTTTGGCTTCTTCCTTGGCCGAGCCACGCAGGGGTGTCTCACGCAGGAAGAGCGCGACGATGAAGGCAAAGATAGCAAACGGCAGGCCAAACAGGAAGACATCATGGAAGCTGAGTGCAAAGGCGTTCAGTACCTTGTGGACAATCTCGGGCGGCAGGGTCTTGAGTACAGCAGTACTCTGTGACAGGCCATGGGCAGCGTGGGCACCAGCGCTGCCGCCAACTTGCTCGGTGATATGGTGGCTGAGACGGTTCACCAGGATGGCACCAAAGATGGCGGCACCCAAGCTACTGCCGATGCTCCGGAAGAAAGTAACTGATGAAGTGGCTGTACCCAGGTGTTTGCGGTCGACCGCATTTTGCACGGCCAGCGTCATAACCGGCATGACCATACCTATACCGAGTCCCAATATAGCCATCCAGACGCCCAAGAGCACCCGGTTGGTATCAACGGCGATGTGGCTGAACAGGAAGAAAGCCAGGACGATCACAGCGGTGCCGGTAATCGGAAAACGGCGGTAGCGACCAAACTTAGAGATGAGCCGTCCTGAAGTCAGGGAAGCGGTCATCATACCGGCGATAAGTGGCAGTAGCATCAGACCAGACTTGGTTGCTGAGTCACCACGGACGACCTGCTGGTACTGGGGCAGGAATATCAGGGCGCCAAACATGACGATACCAATGATGAAGCTCAGGAGGCTCGCGACGCTAAAGATATCATTCTTGAACAGTTCAAGAGGGATGATCGGCTCTTTGGCATAGCGCTCACGAACAATAAAGCCTATAGCGAAGACGACAGCGGTACTAAAGAGACCGATGATTTGCCACGACCCCCATGGATAGTCGGTACCACCCCAGACGGTACCCAAAAGTAATGAAACAACACTGACAGCCATCAGGAGAGCGCCAGCGTAGTCAATCTTGTGCGGTGAGCGCTTAACAGGCAAATGCAAACGTGTGGCAATGGCAAACAGGGCTAGAATACCAATCGGTAGGTTGATGTAGAAGATCCAGCGCCAACCAGTAATGCCGAGGATTGAGTGGGCGTCAGAGAAGAAACCACCGAGCAGTGGACCAACTACGCTACTAGTTGCAAAGGTAGCACCAAAGTAACCCTGGTAGCGACCACGTTGGCGTGGGGGCACAACATCACCAACCACGGTCATGGCAAGTACCATCAGACCGCCGGCCCCAAGACCCTGGAGACCTCGGAAGAGGATGAGCTGGTTCATGCTTTGCGCGGCGCCACAGAGCATCGAGCCGATTAGGAAAATGCTGATGGCGTACATAAAGATCTTTTTGCGACCAAACATGTCGCTGATCTTGCCGTACAGCGGTGTCGAGACAGCGCTAGTCAATAGATAGGCTGTTGCCACCCATGAGTATTTGCTGAGGCCATGGAGATCGCTGGCGATACGTGGGAGAGCTGTTGATACAATTGTCTGATCCAACGCAGCCAGTAGCATTGCCAGGATGAGCGCACCAATAATTACCATAATCTCGGCATGGCTACGCTCTTCGGGCTGCTCAGCTGGTGTGCTGACACTCGGCTGCTTTGGGGCAGCGGCAGTAACCAGCCTAGGACTACGGGCTGCTCGGCGTCGGAATGGATTTATAAATTTCATGCGGTCTCCTTGTTCGTTTGTGATTTTGTTTCTTGGTCAAATTCGTCGATCATCCGTTGGTGGATTTTGAGCCAAATGGCGAGCTCTTCATCGGTGAGATCTTGGATAACCCGGTGCATAATGTTGTGTCGCCGCTTTTCAAACTCCTTAATAAGCGTGTTGCCTTTGTCGGAGATGCTCAGGACTTGGCGCCGGCGGTCGCTGCTGTCGGTCTGGCGGGTGATAAGCTGCTGCTCAGTTAACTCTTCGAGTACTTGTGAAATCGCGCCGGGCGTTAGGCGCAGTAACTTGGCGAGATCCTTGGCGGTGGTGGGCTGGGTGTGGTGAATGGTGAAGAGCAGTTCAAGCTGGCTACGGGATATTCTATGGCCAGCCACAAGTGTCTGCATATGGCTATGCATGGACCGTTTGGCAACATCCATAGTATCGAATAACGAGGCGATAAGTTCAGTACGTTTCATAAGTAGTTTAGTTACTAAATAGTATAGGTGCTTAACTAATTGATGTCAAGCTCTTTTGACCTGACTCTTGTGTTTCAGGGGTAAACCCCTTACGCTTAGAATATGGCAAAACGGGCTGCGGCTACACGCCGGAAACTCCTCAGAGTTGTAATCTACACGGTGTTAGGCGGTCTATTACTGTGGCTGATACTCCGCCAGCAGGCCAGCCTAGAGCAGGCACTGAAAGCCATACAACGTGCAAACATGGGATGGCTGGCTGTTGGCATTGTGGCAATGCTTGTATCACTTCCAGCAGCAGCACTGGTGTACCATTCTCTAGCTGTAAAACCATTACTATTCGTGAGAACAGTGTTCGTGCAAGCAGCGGGGTTTTGCGTAAACAAGCTCTTACCGAGCGGTAGCGGGGCTGCTGGTACGAGCTTCCTATACCTGAGGGCAAACCGCATGACAACCGCGGAGGCAGCGCCGATTGTGGTGCTCAACAATCTCCTGGGTTTTGCGGGACACTTCATACTGTTCTGGATTCTCCTACTCATCCAGCCATCCGTGGTCACAGTGCTACAGATTCATGATGATAGTCTAGCGAAAGGTGTGGAGCTGCTGCTGGTGGCAATCCTGCTATTGACGGGGCTCGGTATTGTTCTGCGAGCGAAGCTTTCACGGTTTATAGAGCAGCTGATGCCAGTATTGAATCGTCCGGCCGCACTTACTAAGGCACTGCTGGCATCGATGGGCATTACCCTGTGCTATGTAGTAAGTCTGTATGCCTCAGCTCGGGCGGTCGGTGTAGATCTGTCGTTGGCCGGCGCCATCATCGCTTTGAGCGGTAGCGTGTTGGCGACCTCTGTAGTGCCGACGCCAGGAGGCATCGGAGCAGCTGAAATTGGCGCTTATGGTGGGCTAATCGCATTGGGTGTTGATGCGAAATTGGCGCTTGCGGCCGCACTGTTGTACCGCGTTTGTACCTTTTGGCTGCCATTGGCCTTCGGTTCGATTGCGTTCTTTGTTGTAGTCCGCCGCGGTTATTTGCGGCCGGCTAAGGCTAGCGCGTCACACTGATAGTGGCACCGTTCTCGGCCGATGGGGCGCTAATGGTGTAACGGTTACCGGCAGCATTGACGGCGATTTTGTAACCGGTTGTATAGGTAGCACTGCATGAAGTGCCGGTAGCGCCAGAAGGATCACCAGGCAGAGCAGCAATGTACGTCGGTACTAGCGCTGAACATAGGTCAATACGGTACCCTGCGAGTGTACAGCCAGTCGCACCAGCCACACCAGCAGCGTTAGTCACCACAACGGTTGTAGCAGTGCTGGATACGACTGGGAAAGTGCCATTGTCGGCAGCGATACTACAGCCTGTGACAGTCACACTGGCGTCGGCGATAACATTGCTGCTGATACCAGTGAAAGTGACTTGGCCGCTCGCAAACGTTGTGCTGGTGGCGGACTCATTCGGTAGGGCGCCCAGACTTTTGGCCACGGTATATCCGTAGGAGGAAAGGTTAGCTGGCACGGAACCGCTATTAGAAGCTTCATATTCGTAGATTGCATCGAGGATAGTGGTGACATCGGCTTGCCGCTGGGCATTACGAGCATTTTGGAACTGTAGAATCGGGTTAATTGCCACCAGGGTGATTGCCATGAGAATACCGATAATGCCAATAACGACCAGCAGTTCGACGAGGGTAAAGCCGGATTCTCTGGGGTTGGTTTGAGTTTGCATGATTCTAGCGTGTCGCCGTTATGGTGGCGCCGTTCTCAGCTGACGGTGCGGTGACAGTGAAACGATTGCCACTAGCGCTGCGGGTAATGGTGTAGCCCGTGGTGTAGGAGGTAGCAGCGGTGCATAGGCTTCCAGCTGGCGTGCGTGGGTTGGCTTGTTGCGGGTCGTTTGGTAGGTCGGCGATGTAGTTTGGTACCAGTGAGTTACCTGTGCAAAGGTTTATGCCCGTCGAGGACAGAGCCGTCGGGGTACCAGCCGTCATAGTGAGGAGCGTTGTTCCGGATGTTGGGCCAGGGACAGTGCCAGTATTCTGAGCTTCATACTGATATATGGCATCCAAAATCGCCGTTACGTCAGACTGCCGCTGGGCATTTCGGGAGTTTTGGAACTGCTGGATTGGGTTAATCGCTACCAACGTGACAGCCATGAGGATACCGATAATGCCAATGACAACGAGTAGTTCGACCAACGTGAAACCCGTTTGTTGTGAGCGAGGTACGGTATGACGGCTTGGTGTAGACATGACGGCTATCGGGTTACGCTGATTGAGACACTGTTCTCAGCAGAAGGTGCGGCAACCGTAAAGCGTCCGCTGGATGCACTTTTATAGATGGTGTAGCCGGAGGCATACGTGCCACCACAGGCAGTAGAGGCACTCTTCGTGCCAGTGCTTGGATCAATCGGCAGATCGGCTAGGTAGGTTGGAACTAAGTCGGCACAAGGATTCACAAAACCAGCACCAGATGACGCGATTGGGGAGGGGCTAGCAGAGCTGGTCGAGACACTGGCTAGGGTTGCAGGGGTACTACCCGTATTGCCAGCCTCGTATTCATAAATACCATCGAGAATAGCTAGGACATCAGAACTACGCTTAGCATTCCGCGTATCCTGGAAGTGCTTGTTTGGGTTAATGGCAATCAGGGTGATAGCCAGCAAGATCGCCAAAATACCGATGACGACCAGTAGTTCGATGAGGGTGAAGCCTTGTTGCTGTTTGGATAATTTTTTCATAAGCATAACTATTTTAAATTTACTTCTATCATCGGTGATTAGGGTAAAAAAGTCAACGATGATCTGGGGCTTACGCCAAGAGTCTCCCGCAGGGGAGACTCTTGGTACATGCGGGTCGGGCTAGCTTATCTCCAGTGACCAATGACGGTAGCCAGGAAGATAGCAATTAAGACCAGCCAGATGCAGACCAGTACCCAAGTAAGCTGGGTATACTCGTCGTTGCGGCTCATCACGAAACGACGAGTGGCCGAGCTACGACTGTTCGTTGCTTTCTTGGCGGCCGTTCGCTTGGCTGGTGCTTTCTTAGCTGCGGGTTTCTTTGCTTTGGTTGTTGCCATGGTGTTTCTTTCTAGCGAGTTACGCTGATGCTGGCGCCACCCTCAGCCGAGGGGGCTGTGACGGTAAAGCGGCCGCTTGCTGTTTTTGATATTTCATAGCCGGTATCATATGATGTCGTACTGCCATTACAAGGGGTTGGACCACCATTTACAAAGCTGCCAGTCAAGGTAGTATCGGGGTCGGTTGGCAGGTCGGCTAGGTAGGTTGGAACGACATCACACAAGTTTATTGCCGTGCTAGAAATTGATGTTGAGCTCGGTATTGAACCTTGAACACTTGGGGGCAGGGTGCCACTGTTGGCTGACTGGTACTCATAGATAGAGTCCAGAATTGCGGCCACATCTGACGAGCGCTTAGCATTCCGGGTATCCTGGAAGTGCTTGTTCGGATTAATTGCTATTAGGGTGATTGCCAGTAGAATCGCCAGGATTCCGATGACTACCAAAAGTTCGATGAGGGTAAAGCCACGCTGTTGTTTCTGGATAGAAGTTAGCTTCATATGTGGTCGATTCCTAGCGAGTTACGCTGATGTTAGCGCCACCTTCGGCCAGAGGCGCGGTGATAGTAAAGCGGCCATTAGCTGCTGCGATAGTGTACCCAGTGTCGTAGCTGGCTGTACAAGCGGTACCACTAGCGGCGGGGTCCATTGGCAGGTTAGCCAGGAAGGTTGGGACGACATCGGCACAAAGGTCGACGCGGCCAGACCACTTACTAATGACGCAGGTGCTATCAGCAGCAACACCGGCTGCGTTCGTAACGGTAAGGCTAGTAGCACTACCGGCTGTGACGGGGAAGCTACCATTGTTAGCAGCATTCGTACAGCTCGTTAGAGTAGCCGTACCGCTCGTAATGATGTTGCCACTTAGGCCGGTTAGAGTCAGGTCAGGTGTCGAGAAGGTAGTGCTGGTGGGGTGCTGGGCAGCTACGGCGCCGAGGGCAGCCGTAGTGGTTACGCCCTGGACGGCAGGTGGCTGTGAGCCGTTGTTGCTTGATTCGTACTCGTAAATGGCATCTAGGATAGCCGAGACATCTGACGAGCGCTTAGCATTACGCGTATCCTGGAAGTGCTTGTTCGGGTTAATGGCTATCAAAGTAATCGCTAGCAAGATTGCCAGGATTCCGATGACTACCAGTAGTTCGATGAGGGTGAAGCCGTTTTGGCTCTTGGACAGATTAATTTTTTTCATTTCAGAGTTCCCACATTAATTTTTTACTGAAGCTGAACGATTATTAGCGAGTGACGCTAATGGTGGCAGAACCTTCGGCGCTTGGTGCGGCGACTGTAAAGCGACCGTTAGCTGCCGAGATGGTGTACTTAGTGTCAAAAGCTGCGGCGGTTGGGCAAGAAGTGCCAGAAGCGCTCGGGTCCATTGGCAGAGCTGCCAGGAAGGTTGGAACAACGTCAGTACACATGTTGACTGCAGCATCCGAGGCAACAACCTTGCAAGTTGTGTCAGAAGCAACGCCGTTGGCATCGGTAACTGAGATTGAGGTGCCGTCCCCAGTGGTGACCGCAAAAGTACCGTTGTTGCCGGCATTTGCACAGCCGGTAGTGGTGACATGACCAGAAGTGATAGTGTTGCTTGTCAAACCGCTAAGGGTCAGGGTGCTGGTCGCGAACGTGGTGGTGGTCGGACTCAGATATAGACCACCGATAGCAGCCGGTGTGGCACCCACGTGGGCTAGTGATGGCGGTTGCGAGCCAGTGTTGCTGGATTCGTACTCATAGATAGAGTCCAGAATTGCGGCCACATCTGACGAGCGCTTAGCATTCCGGGTATCCTGGAAGTGCTTGTTCGGATTAATTGCTATTAGGGTGATTGCCAGTAGAATCGCCAAAATACCGATGACGACCAGAAGCTCAATAAGCGTAAACCCACCCTGGTTCAGTGCTTTGCCTTTGCCTTTAATGTTGTGCATGGAAGCATAACCTCTTTACGTTAATGCTCATATCTTTAACCACAGGGGAGATGTTGTCAATATGAAGTGACCAAAAATGTAGATAATTCTACAATAAAGCAGCGTTTTGGAAATTGGCGTTGGCACGTACGGACGTGTCGTTGATGTACTGTTGGATGGCGGCGGCAAGTTGTTGTTTTGAGCCGTCACTTGGATAGGCAGCAGCGGGCGTAATCGCCAGAAGCTTGGCGGCGCCGGCTTGGTCGAGGGCCTCGGCGATAGCAAGGTATAACTGGCCGTTAGTGGCATATATATTCAGTTTAGAATCCTGAGAAAAACGTAAGCAAGCGCGCTTGCCAGGGCTAAAGGGCATCTGGTCGATAAAGGCATCGGCGATGGCGCCGGGTTGACCATCCTCATCTAACGCCACGGACTTCGTAAAAACTACGCTGTCATCCAATACCATCAGCACGTGTTTGCCCTTCAGCCCGTGCTCGGTGAAGAAATCACGTAAGTTTTCGGTGAATGATTCGTCACGAAGCACTTCTAGGTCTCGTACCTGCTCAGGAGCGAAGGTGAGTCTAGCGGGTGCAATCTTTTTGCCAGCGACGACTAAACCGCCACGGCGGACGTAGACAATTGCATTTGGTTTACTAAATAGTGACATGGTTTTATGGTGTTTCAATCCAGTTGGTTACACTGAATACGTAATTACTATAGGTGGCGGTCACGACAATAGTGCGCTTGTAGGTGCCAATACCGGCCACCGTGCCAACGGATGTGATGGTGCGCGTGCTCGTACCGCTTACGCTTATTGTAGCAGTTGTATTACTATTTATGGTCATGGTCTCACCGGTGTAGGTGGGGTCTCGCTCGAGCTGCAACAGGGCGTTTTCGGCTCCAGTTTCGGCCGCTTGGTGAGCCAATTCACCAAAGCTACCAATGTTATTGCCTTGGGTATTGATAACCGTGATAGTAACGGCGGTGGTGGTAATGAGGATCGCGAGCAACATGAATATCAGCAGTGCAATGATAGTCTGCCCATGCTGATTGCGAACGCGCATCAGCGGCGCCCCGCAACGCTCGTGAAGGTTTGCGAATCGGTAGTGCCACTGTGCTTAGCGGTGCTGGTAAGCGTGAAGGTGTAGCGGGTAGTGTTCTTGCCACCGGCGTTTCCTAACTTTGTAAAGCTCAGGTTGGATACAGTGGTGCCACTACTATTTAAGTTGGCGCTGCCCGTATTGTCGGTAAGCTGTAAGTTACCACCGTTGAGCGTATAGGTGTAGGAATTAGTGCTGGTAGTCATGACAAGTGAGGCGCTTGTAACGCCCAGGGTAGTGGGTGAAGTGATTGAAGTGGACTGGGCAATATCGTAGTTTATACGGGCCATAATAAAGCGCCCATCACTCACGACTGCACTGTAGGCAGCTGATTGGTTCTGGATGTCCAGAGTGCTTGTGAAGATAGTGGTCATAATGAGTAAGAACACAGCTAGGAGGCCCATGACTATGAGCATTTCCACGAGGGTGACACCCTTTTGGCCGATAGTATGGAGTTTTATCATGGTGAATAGTTTACCTCTACATCGTCAATCTTTGGGGACACTTGGCCGTTGGTAGTGGTTAGGTAAGCTTTATAGCGGAAATAGCGGTTACTGACCAAGCTGAGTGGGATCTTGCCGCTGCTGGTGTAGTACGTACTGGCCGTTCCGTCGGGACCCACATAGCTCCAGCCGGAGCCCACGTTGTTGGCGGCTATCTGGAACTGGAGTGTTGTGCCTGCTGGTGCGGTGCCGGTGAAGGTGAAATAGTTATAGCCCACATTGGCGCCGGGGTCGAAGCTGCTAGATTCAATCGTGCCAGACGGACGGTAGCCCGAGTAGACGACGGTCATCTCCTTGGCATTGTCAGCATCACCCACATACGCATAGCTACCATAGATCCGAACAGTGTTACCAGTGTTACTCAGCGTGATGTTATTGACGAGTGTTGGGGCCGTGGGGCTGGTGACATTAAGGATCATGAGCTGTCTGCCTGCCACGCCACTGGTGACTGCTAGGTAGTCTGGGTTGCCGGTATCCAGGCCTAGACCGGTGGCATTACCGCCGACCTCGTAGCTGCCCTGTGAAGTTAATGAGGTAGCTGAGTTGAGATGGTAGATGCGTACCTCACCGGTTGAAGTATTATTAGCGGTGGCGATATAGGCGGTACTGGTAGCACTATTGATGACGACGCTGGCGGTATTGGCGCCGAGATTCACCGTGGCCGATGAGGTGATATTAGTTGGTGTGGCAATGTTGACTATGTTGAGCTGGGCATTTGTGACTGATGTGCCTATATAGGCCGTCGTGCCGTTAACCCAGACATTATTGCAATCGGAGCCGACATTGATGCTGTCACTTAGCGAGGGTGCAGCGGGATTCGAAACATTCACGGTGTTAATTTCACCATAGGTGTTGAATAGGAGGGCTTTGCCAACCTTCTTCTTAGTAACAACCGCCGTCGTGCCGCTGACATAGACGGCGGTGGCGGCGACGTTGTTTGTGTCGGTGATCTGGAAATTCTTCAGCAAGGCTGGTGCCGCTGGATTGGCGACATTAACGGTTACGAGTTGGCCGTTGGTAATCGACGTCGCCAGATAGGCGGTCGTGCCACTCACAAATACACCATTGACGGCAGCTGTGGTGGTGTAGGTTCCCGTCAGTGTTGGCGAAGCTGGATTAGAGATATTGAGGATGGCTAAACCGGTTGCATAGCCCAGAAACGCATAAGGCACCCCACTGATGGTGGCTACGAAGATGTCGTTGCCGGTAGTGTTGGTGCTTAGGTTGTAGCCGCCAAAGACGCTGGGGAGCTGCCAGGTGGCTGGCGAGTCCTGGAGGTAGGCAGAGTCGGTGAGGAAAGCAGTGTTTGTGTCACAGGTATTGGTGGCGCAGGTATTGGTCAGGGTATCTCCGGTAAAGTCGGCCTGGGTGGTTTGACTCCAAACAGCGTTAGCCTGCCAACGGCTTAGATAGGCATCGGTAGATAACGAACCGCTGGTAGGTTTGGTCCATGACACAGTGATCACGACATGTTTAGTCGAGGGATCGTTTGTGCCGCCACTTGCGACGATAGTGTCGGCAGCATTACGTTGGGGCGTGCTGATGACAATTTGCCGCGTAAAACCATTAATAGTCTCTGGGCCACTAGCCAGACTCCAGTCACTAGCTCCCGGTACCGCATGATATGTTCCGTCGGTAGCGACATTAGTCCAGCCCTTTTCGCGGATGCTGCGCACGGCTTCAGATGCTTCTTTTAATAGGCTTTGGGCCTGTAGCTGCTGAATAGACGAAGCCCGGCCGGCGTGTGCTGCGACCAGTGCGGTTGCCAGCACAGGCATGAAAATGCCGGTCAGGGCAATGGCTACCAACACTTCGACAATTGTCGCACCGGCATGACCAATCCTTGTTCGAGGTTTCAAGATGATCATGTGACAGTGATTGCTCCGAAGCGAGTTATGGTGATGACCTTGCTGCCGGCACTGGTCGTTACGGTGATTGTATTACTACCGGCAGTAAAACCACTGACTGATCCATCGCCTTTATTGAATAGTACCGTACCGCTGGGGAAGGTGGTCCTAAAACTGACGCCATTGGGTGCCGTGAAGACATAGTTATAAGCATCACCAGCGCTATAACTGCTACCCGTGAAGAGGGTGTACTGGTTGGACTGCACGTATACGCCGGCCGCTTGTTGGCTGCTGCCACTGCCAACTGCACCGCTCATGGCGGCCAGCTGCTGGGTTTTGAGGTCGTTCAGGAGAGTGTCGACAGTATCAAGCGAACTGGTAGTATTCTGTGGCTGGCCAAGCGCGACGGTACTCAGGCCGAACAAAATGAGAATGATAGTCATAACCACCAGTAGCTCCACAAGAGTGAAACCGGATTGCTGATGGGTGAGTCGTCGCATCTGCGGCAGCCTTAGGACTTAGGGTTAATTTGCGATATCAGGTTGTAGATTGGGGCGATGATGGTGATCATAAGTGTTCCCACCATCCCTCCGACCAGTACCAGCAAGACTGGTTCAACCAGGCTACTTACAACCTTGATACTGCCGGCAACTTGGTCGTCGAAGTATTCGGTAAGATTTTGCATGGTTTGCTCAAGCGTACCCGATTCCTCGGCCGTCTCGATGGAGCGTGACATAATTGGCGGTATGACACCTCGCTTGGCTCGCAGTCCAGTGGATAGCGGCTTACCATTCTCGACATTCGTCGTCATATGATCAATAACGGCAATAATATTTTTCTTGCGCACCACTTTCTTCGACAGGCTGAGTGCTTCAAGTACGGGAACGCCGGCGTGCATTAGCAGCCCAAAACTGCGCGTAAAGCGGGTGAGGTCGATATTAGTCCCGAGTTTCTTTAGCCCTGGCAGTGACAGGAGGGTGCGCGCAATCGCACGGCTATTGGCCTTGATGATGCCGGCCAGCAGCAGCACGAACGCAAAGAATGCGACGGTGATGACGAGCCAGTGCTGTGTAAAGGTGTTTGACGTGCTAATCATGACCTTCGTAATAAAAGGCATATGGACCTTCATAGCGGTGAAGACTTTGGCGACGCGCGGAATAACAAAGGTTAGCATTAGCACGACGATGGCCAGGAATACGCCCATCACGAACAGCGGGTAGATCATGGTGTTGCGCAGCTGGTCAGCGAAAGCGAGCTCTTTTTTGGTCGTCTGGACAATATCGTGCAGGGTTTCCTCGAGTGTACCACCGGCTTCAGCGGCTCGGATGAGGTTGACGCTGATCTGATCAAAGGCATTCGGCATGCGGCTGAGGCCTCTAGAGAGCGGCTCACCATTATTCAACGTTTCGTGGAGAACCTTGAGAACCTTCTTCATGTTGCTGGTCGCATCTTCCTCCAGCGAGACGACAGCTTCCAAGATAGGAATGCCGGCTGTTAGCATGGTCGACAGATCGCTAAAAAGGCTGAGACGTTCCTTTCCTTTGAGCCGAATTTTTGGATACTTCTTTACGTTATCAACCACAGCTATACCTCAGTTACCCGCAATATTTCAAGTAAGGTGGTCTCACCGTTCAAGACTTTGTCGAGCCCATCGTCCAGCATGGTGTTCATACCATCGGCCACTGCCTGAGCCATCAGTGTGTCGCTGTCGGCACGTGCAGTGATAAGTTGCGCCAGTTTGGGCGTGACTTCGAGCACTTCAAAGATACCAATCCGTCCCTGATAGCCGGTGTCATGGCAGGCTGTGCAGCCAGTCCCGTGATAGACACGGACTGCCGCCTTCTTGCCGAAGTGTTTGTCGACCATCTTGGCATCGAGGGCATTTAGGACGGCCGTTTGCTCACTGTTCCCAGCCCAGCCCTTGGTGGTGCGCTTGAGCTCAATGCTAGCTTTACAGTGGCTACATATCTGGCGTACCAGACGTTGCGCCACAATTACATTCACAGTTGATGCGGCCAAGAACGGCTCGATACGCATGTCGACCAGACGTGGCAAGGTGGTGACGGCGTCGTTGGTGTGCATGGTGGAGAGCACTAGGTGCCCAGTCATAGCAGCATTGACCGCAATATCTGCCGTTTCTTCATCACGAATTTCACCCACGAACAGGACATCTGGGTCTTGCCGGAGCAGCGAGCGCAGGCCCTCGCTGAAAGTAAGGTTCGTCTTGGCATTGGCTTGAATCTGGTTGATGCCGTCCAGCTCATACTCGACTGGGTCCTCGATAGTGGCGATGTTACGGTCGCGGGTGTTGAGGATCTTCAGGATGGCGTACATAGTGGTTGTCTTGCCGGAGCCGGTTGGGCCAGTCGATAGAATCATGCCAAATGGTCGGCTAAAACCATCACGCACTTGCTGGAGGTCGTCTTGGCTCATGCCCAAATCTGTCAGGCTGAACTGCCGGCTGTGCTTGGCGAGCAGTCGCATCACGACCTTTTCGCCCATTACATTCGGCACGATCGATACACGAACGGTTAGCTGTTCATCGTTAATGGTGACGTGTAGTCTGCCATCCTGGGCGCTCAAGTGCTCATCGGTGCGCAAGCGGGCTAAGACTTTTAAGCGAGTAACAATTTGGTCGTGGATTTTCTTCGGGAAAAATACTTCGTCGTGTAGCACGCCATCGATACGAAAACGTACCACCGTTTGTTCGCGTAGTGGTTCGATATGCAAATCTGAAGCACGAGCATCGTAGGCGTACTCAAAGAGCTTATCGACGAGCTTGGCAATGGGCTCATTGCTGTTCTGCGACTTGGCAAGTAGATCGTCGAAAACTGCCTGTAGGTCTTGCTTGTAGAGGTGCAGTGCGGCAGCGATGCCCGGTTCAGTCGCAAACGATACTTTGTATTCAGCTGCACCAACTTTCTTGGCCAGCATGGCAAATAGGTCTTCAGCATCGGGCTGATTACTAGCAATATGTAAAGTGCCACTAGTGAACTCAAACGGTACGGTACGGTACTCGGCGGCAACTTGTTCGGGAATGAGCTTCAGCACCTGCTCGGAGATGTTAACTTTGCTTAACGATACGTAAGGCATCTGATAGTGGTAAGCAATAACCTTGCCAACCTCGTCTTCGTTCAGATAGTCGTGCTGAATCAGTGCCTCGTACAAGCTGGTCTGCTCGCGCTTGGCATCGACCTTCGCAGCCTCGAGTTTCGGTGCAGGTAAATACTTCAGATGCTCGAGCACCTTGGCTAGCTCATCATCGGTCAGTGTCATAGTTGTACGGTTCCACCCTCTGTTGCTCCGGAGTCGTTATCACGACTCCACGTATCAGATGTATTGTAGCAATGCGCTCGTGCTTTTACCAATGTTTTTTGGCCCTCGAACTGCTATAGTAAGCGGTAATGCTTCCGAAGCGTACGACCTCACTCATTCGCACGAATGTTCTCGGTGTGACAATTTTGTCACTTGCAGCGCTTGTGCTCGGCTTAGTCGTCTTCTCAAAGGCCAGTGTTGTGTTCATCGTCGCGCTCATACTGGCCGAGTTTGTTTTGTTCATGCTTTTTTGGCAATCACTACGCACGAAGCATCGGGCATTCGAAGAGTCCAAGGACGAATTCGTCTCACTTGTTTCGCACCAGCTGCGGACACCGCTCACGTCGATGCGCTTATTCGTCGAGATGTTGCTCGATGGCCAGGTTGGGGAGCTCAATGCCAAACAGCACGAATATTTGCGTATGGTAGAAATTTCGACTGGTCGGATGGTCGACTTAGTAAGTGATTTTTTGAACGCTTCAAAATTGGAGCTCGGACGCATGGAGATACGGCCACAGCCAACACACCTAGAGGACCTCGTAGAAAGTATTGTGAAGAACCTGCGTCCCTTGGCTGATCAGCAGCGGCTAACAATTGTCTATGACAAACAAGAGCTTCCCGAGGTTGCCGTCGAACCAACACTCTACAGTCAGATTGTAAATAACCTCTTAAGTAATGCGTTGCACTACACGCCAGACGGCGGCACTATAACCGTTCGTTTAGTGCAGAATGCCAATGGCTATCAGCTAGATGTCACGGATACGGGCATCGGCATTCCGTTTGGGGCTCAGGCCGAACTGTTTAAGCGATTTTATCGTGCGGACAATGCCAAACATGTACTGGGTGAAGGCTCTGGACTGGGCTTGTATCTCATCAAGCGTATCGTTGACACTTGTGGCGGGCGGGTCTGGTACGAAAGTACCGAAGGCAAAGGGACTACGTTTCATGTTATAATTCCCTCAACAGGGATGGTTCCGACCACCACTAAACCAACCAAGCAAAAGGGCAGAGCTGCCTAAGGGAGCGCATGGAACCGCAGAATAAAAAGACGATTCTACTGGCTGATGACGAACAGTTTATCGTCATAGCCTACAAGGACGGCCTAGAGCGCGCAGGCTACAGTGTGGTGGTGGCGCACGATGGAGAGGAAGCGCTGCAGCAGGCTCAGGCTACTCATCCTGACCTAATCTTGCTTGATCTCATTATGCCTAAAATGAATGGTTTCGAGGTACTCCGCAGCCTTAAAGAGGATGCCAACTGTGCCACTATTCCAGTGGTTGTACTCACCAATCTGAGCCAGAGTAATGACGAAGAAGAGGCGCGGACAGCTGGCGCTGTGGATTTTGTGGTCAAGGCCGATATTTCCTTGAAGGACTTGTTGGCGCGGATTGAGCATATCTTCGCCTGATACGGACACACTACTCTTTAAAATATAGTAAAATCCTGGTATAATATATATTACGTATGACTATCAAACGACCGATTTTATCTGTTGTCGTTCCGCTCTATAACGAAGCGGCTGGTATTGAGACGTTTTATCAGGCTTTGCATGGGGTGCTCGAGGCGCTCCAGATCGAGTACGAGATCATCTTTTGTAACGATGGGAGCCGGGATGATACGCTTGCCATTATTCGGCGGCTAGCAAAACAGGATCGAGCGGTTCGTTACCTGAGCCTGACACGTAACTTTGGTAAAGAGCTGGCCGTAACTGCCGGTATCCATGCTGCCCGTGGGAAAGCGATACTCATGCTTGATGCCGATGGCCAGCACCCAGTAAAGCGTATTCCGGAATTTATAGAACATTGGCGAGCTGGCGCTAAGGTAGTTGTCGGCATACGTACAGCCAATCGCCATCAAGCTCTCATCAAGAAACTAGGCTCGAGTACGTTTTATCGTCTGTTTAATAAGCTTTCGCACACTCGGCTTGTACCAGGCTCCACTGATTTCCGACTTATCGACGAAACCGTTCAGCATGATTTTATTCGGCTCACTGAGCGTAATCGTATTACGCGGGGGCTTATCGACTGGCTCGGCTACAAACAGGAGTATATCTATTTCGAGGCCAATGATCGGATTGCCGGTGAAGCAACCTACTCGCTCGGTGGTCTACTCAAGTTGTCGATAGACAGTGTCGTATCGTTGAGCGTGTCACCACTGTTCGTGGTGGCGTATATCGGCGCTGTAGTCCTGCCTCTTTCATTGCTCATCGGACTCGGAATGGTGGTAAATTTGCTGTTTGGTGACCCACTGGGCCTGCACGCGACGGGCGGAGCCTATGTGGCAGTGTTGACGCTCTGTCTGGTCGGTATCCTCATGGTCTCGCAGGGTGTTATCGGTCTCTACCTATCGCATATTCATGCCGAGTCACAGAATCGTCCTCTCTATCTTATCGATCGTGATAACTCATCTGACAAGTTATGAGGCAACTGCTTGATCGCTATCTAAGCCCACAGATGCAACGCTATCTGGTGGTTGGTGGAGGCGTGTATTTACTGGAGCTAGGGGTGATACTTCTTGCGCAGGCCGCTGGTACCTCCTCGGTCTGGGCGGTTGGTATTGCCTTCTGGGTCGGACTGGTCGTCTCCTTCGTGCTACAAAAGTTTGTGACATTTGGCGACAAACGGACGCACCACAAAGTCGTATTCAAGCAGGTTACGGCCGTCTCGGCACTGGTGTTGTGGAACTTCCTGTTCACCGTGCTGTGCACCAAACTTCTGCAACACGCCTTGCCGGCGGTGGTTATCCGGACCGCTGCGTTGCTAGTCACGACACTGTGGAATTTTTATCTGTATAAGACGAGCATTTTTCGTGAGCCGGAAAACCCGATATACTAGAGAAAAATTGGTCACACTGTAGGTTGGCCACCAAGGATAACAATGCCGAAGACGACCGCTCAGGCCAAACAATCTAAACATGCACCCAAGCCTCAGCCACTTACGAGGCTTGAACGAGTTACAAATAACCGCTGGGTTGGCCGTATTTTTGTGACAGTCGCTTTGAGTGCAGCGCTAGCCACGACTTGTCTATGGGCAATTCTCGGCGCCAGTCTTCAAAATAATAATGCCGATCAACTAGTCGACAGCTACTTGTTTGAAAACGCGCAGACGGTGCATGGGGCTAGCTTTCCAGGGCAACACACGTTTCTATTCAAGTGGCCATTGTTCTGGTTGCAACATGTGTTCGGGTATACACCAACTGGATTTATAGTCCTCACCACGCTAGTCGTGTTAGTGACTGTCGGCGGGCTGGCATACCTGTTGTGGCGTATCGAGCGACGACCCTTTATGTTCGGTCTGCTGTGTTTGGCGTTAGCATCGGCCTTGTTGCTCGTGCCACCAGTACCATATCCGGGCGCCTTACTCCCAGTAAATATGGCCATGCTGACCACTCGTAACCTCGAGTACCTACTGTATATTCTTGGCTTGGTTCTAGTCGCCGGCATAACTCAGATACGTAGCAAACGATTCGTGGCCGGGGTAGGTTGCCTGGGCTTGTTATTCGCAAGTGATCGACTGTTTGGAACGCTCAGTCTGGGCGGTTCGGTAGTAGGGCTGGTTGCCTACGGCCTTACGAAGCGTCTTGAGCTTCGACGATTGGCATGGCGATGGCTTATAGCTTCAATGTTGGGGCTTATAGTCGCCTCAATATTTTTGGCGTTACTAGATAGCACTGGTGTGGTACATATCGTCGGTCAGTCGACAACAACCCCATACGGCCTGGTGCCGAGCTTGCGAAAGTTTGTGCTGGGTAGTATCTATGCGCTATTTGCGTTCTTTACTAATCTGGGCGCTAATCCGGCAGCAAGCGCCACAACCCTGGCTGCTGCGCCGCAAACAGTAAGAGCAGAGATTTTTAGTGTTGGGGGATTCGCTTACCTTATTAATGGATGTCTGTTGGTGGTAGGGCTGTGGGCCTGCTTACAAGTACTACGCACGAGCTTCAGCAATGTAGCAACCAAGCCCAAGAAGAAGCCGGTACTCCTGCCTCTAGGCACACGGCTCGCCCTAATGCTCATAGCCAGCACGGTTGTGGCGGCTGCGTCATATGTGGTTACGAATCACGAGTATCTCGTCGATAGTCGCTATCTGACAATTGAGTTTTTTGCAGTATTTGTATCTATTGCCGTCTATAGCCGGACAAAACGACTGCAACCGCAACTCATCTTCGCGGCGAGTGCAGTATTGCTATGTGCGCTGCTCGGCGGCAGCTACCTTGTATCGCACACAAACGCTAGGAATAGCCAGGCGTTGTCCACGCAACAAAGTCGAAATAGTCTGATTGTCGCTGCTTTAAAAGGGCACCCTACAGAAGTGGTCGTCGGGGACTACTGGCGCGTGTTGCCACTGAAACTGGCCGCTACCAATCACCAAAAAGTATTGCCACTTGCGAGCTGTACAACGCCGCGGAATGCACTAACAAGTGATGCCTGGCAGCCCGACCTCCGATACCATAGTTTTACCTATGTACTGACTCTGGATGGGGCCACTAAAGATTTCACTGGCTGTACGCTCGAGCAAGTGATTCATGCATACGGTAGGCCGAATGCTAGTACCGTTATTGCGGGGACGAACGAGAAACCCCGGGAAGTCATTTTGTTCTACGATAAGGGCATCCGTCCCGCTGACAAACGGCCAGTTGTCCCGTCACTAACTGCCAGCTCCAGCATTCTTCACCCGATATCAATCAAAAATTTGAAGCATACGACCTGTCCGGGACATTCCACTATTATGCAAGTTGTAGCCCACGAAGACGACGATTTGTTATTTATGAACCCTGACTTGGAACATGCTATCCAAGCCGGCGACTGCGTGCGAACTGTCTATGTTACGGCTGGCGATGCAGGGAGCGGTAAATTCTACTGGCTTGGACGAGAGCAGGGCTCACAAGCGGCCTATAGCGCATTTACGAACACTTCAAATCTTTGGCAAGAGCAGACTACTAAGATCGCTGATCACGAATTTGCCACAGTCAGCATGCCAGTTAGAGGTGGTCAGCTGTCGCTGATATTCTTGCACTTACCTGATGGTAGCCCAAGTGGGCAAGGCTTTGGAGCTTCCAATTTCGAGAGCCTTGCGAAGCTTAAGAATCAGTCTATCGGTACCATTCATTCGGTAGACCATCAATCCTACTACAGTGCGCAAGAGCTCGTGGCGGCCCTCACCAATCTTATGGATGTGTACCAGCCTGATGAAGTGCGTACGCAGCTCCCGTATAGTGCAAACATGGTCTACGCCGATCATAGTGATCATACGGCTGTCGGAGGCTTCACTACGGTCGCCTATGAGGCTTATGCCACCAGGCACCAATCATCGAAGATCGCTTATTATGCCGGTTACCCAATCCATGCCTACGAGTCGAACGTGACAGGCTCGGACTTAGACCGCAAAGAGCGAGCATTTTTTGCCTACAGTGACTTCGATAAGGCTGCCTGTGCTAATGCTGTTATGTGCGATAAAAGCGGTGTGTATGGTGCTTATCTTACGAGACAATATCGCGTAGATGACTTAGCAGACCCCCAATTACCCCTGTAATATGTGAGTTTTTTGCTCAGGGGTGTATACTGATTAGCGTAAGCATGAAACAAACATGAAAGCTATCATTCTAAAGCACCCACGGTTTTTGCCGGCGCTGACACTTGTCCTCCTTATCGCGAGCTCGACGACTGCCATGGCAGCGTCATAGCTCCTTCCGATTCGCACTTATTTGCTATACTACTCACATGAAGATTCTGAGTATCTCCGGATTTGCATGCTATGTTCAGGACTTGGCTAAGACCAGCGAGTTCTACGAAAGGCTTGGCTTCCGTCCAGGTAAGCAAGAGGCTGGTCGTATGACGTGCTATGTAAACTGGTTCTCCGTTGATTTTGTTGAGGTTAGCGCCGAAGACAAGAGCGAATTTGCCAAAGAAGCCAACCTTGAGAATAAGGGGGCAGGACTTTTTATCAACATCAGTGTTGATACTGTTGACGAGTTCTATGAAGGTATTATCGCGAAGGGTTTCACGCCATCAAGTGAACCCCGTGATTGGCCCTGGGGGCGTCGCGAGTTCGTGCTCCGTGATCCAGATGGCTACAAGTTAGTATTTTTCCAAAAGATTAAATAATAGTACATATTGATTCGAAGCAGAGCTCTCACAAAAAAACAGCGGCCATTAGCGGCCACTGTTTCGTTTTAGCTTCTATCGACTAGCGAGCGTGATGTACTGCACGCTTCTTGTGCTGTGTGTGACGGTGGCGGATGTGGAATATGTAGCCACCCAAGATAGCAGCACCGAACACTATCAGGATTGCACCTGGACCGGTGTTGGGTAGCGATGTGGCAGCGGCTTGAACGGCGACAGGTGTGGGTTGCTCACAATCAGCAGGGTTCTTACTGTACTTCGTGCTGTTAAAGGTATTGTCTTTAATAGTCACCATAGCCTTGGTGGTGAGATTACAGACTGTCATGGTGCCCGGAGGCGGCGTACATGCTGCTAAGTTTTTGCTCTCAGTCTTGCTGTTGAAGGCATCATTTTGAATGGTAATGATCTGTAGCTTGGTAAGGTCGCAGACTTTGATCTGACAATCAGCAGGGTTCTTACTGTACTTCGTGCTGTCAAAGGCTGTCTCCTTGATAGTTACCATGTGCTTTGTCGCCAGGTAACAGACGGTGATGTTGGGAACTGGCGGCGGTGGTGGCGGTGAGGTGGTGGGCGTGCCAGTGACGCTGTTGCCGCAAGGAGCCAAAATCGCAAACTGGAAGACGTTATTCTTCATGACGACATAGGCAGGAGCGGAGTGGTGCGACCACGAGCTGGCGAGCGATCGGACATAGAATGTCGCGCCGCCGGAGGTTACTTGGCGATCACCGCTTGTCACGCGCTGACGGGCTTCAGTGAGCACATTTTTGGCTACGAGTTTGCCGCCGACTTTGACGGTGCCGTCGTCGTAGACTGTACCAGCAACGGCCGAGGTATCCATGCCCGAAATATCAGAGGAACTGATGCCCATGTGGGCATACACGGCTTGTATATAGTTGCTCGCGCGGTATTTCGCTTGCAAGTCATTGGTAGAGGAGACGCCACAGTTAATGATTGAGAAAGAGTCGCAGTCTTGACCGGTTGCGATGCTGAGGGCACTGGTATGACCAATTTTACCAAGTGGGACAAGGGTGACAATACCCACAAACGCACCAACAACCATACCGTGAACGAATTTCGGTGTCAGATGATATAGGCGCTTCGCGTGATGACGCAGACCTTTTGGAGTGGTCGTCCTTTTGGCCAGCACAGGAGTCTTGCGCGTCTTTTTGGCGACACTTGCTCGGCTGTTCGAAATTTTCCTTACAGGGGTGGTTTTCTTTTTCATATCCAATATTTTTATGTTTTTAATGCTTATGGTTGATTATACCCTAGAATCGAGCATTGTCTAGCGCGGCGGTTGCATTCTCTCGCTCGTTTGGACATACTTGGCCTATGAGTCTAAACACACCAAAACCATCAGCACCCAAGCAGCCCTCAACCAAACCGTCCATTATGGGCGGTGTTTTTTCAATTCTTGCCCTAATTGGCGCGGGAATCGCTCATTTTCTAACCCATTCTGAATCACGCTCGCACACGACGGTCACGACAGCAGTCGGTACCGTAAGCAACGGTCCGATCGCACAGGTCGCATCTAAATCAATCACCGGCATCTTGAGCCTACCCTTTATCGTGGGAGCAATTTGTTTTGCACTACTGGCTATGCTGCTGACTGTCCTCCGTCTGCGCAAGGTAAAGGCCGGCGGCCTATTCTGGAGTATCGTTTGGATTCTGCTAAGTATTTGGTCTATTGGTCTTGCGGCCGGTGCGCTCAGTACCTTGAAGGCTCACCCTGCAAGTTAGAACTGCACAATTTCTTACCACTGATTCTGAAGCGCAACGTATATAATGCAGCCATAACTATAGGAGGCACCCAATGCAGTCAAAACTCAATCCGTACATCAGCTTCGATGGTAACGCACGCCAAGCGATGGAATTTTATCAGACTGTCTTTAGCGGGGAACTGACACTGTCGACATTTGGTGAAGCCGGTATGACCGACCATGGGGTCCAGCCAGACGGTATCATGCATGCTTCGTTGATTACGCCCAATGGTATCACGCTGATGGCGTCAGATGCTGCGACAGGCATGCGCGAATATGTTGCCGGTACGAATATGAGTATGTCGCTCAGTGGTGATAATGAAGCAGAGCTGACCGACTACTACAACAAACTGGCTGACGGTGGCAAGGTAGAGCAGCCGCTCACCAAAGCACCGTGGGGCGATACCTTTGGCATGTGTATCGACAAGTTCGGCATCTTTTGGATGGTGAATATTACCGGACCGACCGCGTAGATACTAGTTCTTCGCTTCGTTTAGGCTGACGGCTTCGTCGATAAGCGCTTTCAAACCTGCTTCATCTAGAGCCATGTCTTCTGAGAAATCTATGGCACGCACAGCATTACCGTCTAGCCGGGTATTAAATAGCTTGTTGGGATCAGCTAACTGGGCGCCCTTGGGAAAGGTAAGCCGTACGGCATTCTTGAGCATCTCGCCAATGCAGATATTACCGTTCAGCGACCAGACGGGCACGCCCTCTGGCTTGGACGGCTTTTTCCATTTCACTTCTTCCACCAGATCCGGATTTGTCTGGAGGATGACGGCGCGCAGACTGGCAAGTGTTTTCCCACGCCAATCATTCGCTGCGGCAACGATAGCGTCGATTTGTTCCGATGCAGATTTTTCAGATTCGCTCATAGTTTGCTCCTTAGTAGCTGACTGCTTGCGTGAGGACGTCAGCGATGGCTTTTGAGTCAATGTTGTTCAACTTCCAAGCTTGGTCGCAACCAGGAATGCTTGGCGCGTAGTAAATGTGCATGGTTTTACCATTGCTGAGGGCGATACTACCGTCCAGTTTCCACTTCGGATTCACGGGGTAGGATGGCGTCACGAAATCGGCGTAGGCAACTTCCGTACAGTCGAACTGCTGGGTGGTGCTCACGGCATTGCCCGCCAGATCATGGGTACTGATCGACAGCGTGGCTGGGAATACTTTGGTGTCGCCAGGCAGTTTGTAGTCGTCGGTGTAGGTGTATACCAGGCCTTCCGCTAGGGCTGAATCAGGTAGTTTTAGCTTAGCCAGCGGCAAATATACAGCCTGCTCGTTCGGTAGAATGGTGGCATCAATGTAGTTTGTGCCATGGATGGATGCTTGGTTGGCTTGTACTTGATCGAGTTGAGCTTGGAGTGAGCTGCTTTCGGCCCGTTGATGTAACCACAGGGCAAGTGAGCTGGCTGCAATAAGGAGTACAAGTACGAGATAGACGTAGTGGCGGGGCTGACTTTTCTGCATGGTTTTCGGTTCTTAGATGACCTTTCATGCTCAATATATCGCTTCAAACGAGCTTACGCAATGGAAAGATGATAAGCCTCTTGCAGGCGATAAAAGGATTTGAGAGCTTGGCATATAAAAATTACCTACACGAAGCAGGTACTTTTTATATGGCTAGGGATGAGGGATTCGAACCCCCGATCACGGGACCAGAACCCGTTGCCTTACCACTTGGCCAATCCCTAACGTTTGTAATGATAAAGAAGTTTTATATGACCGAAGGTCATATACACACTTCTTGTATCATCGCGCCGGGCGCCGAAATGAATTCGGCCGCTCGGGCTGCTCTTTTCCCTCGAGCTACAGGTCGAAATTATAACGCATTTGTCCCTGTTATGCCAGTCTTTTCGACCTAAGCCATAACGACTATGCTACAATAGCTTCACTTAACAATTTTAAATATACAGAGTGCAGTGAGAGATCTAGCTCGTCGACCTGCCAGCAACCTGCGCCCAGCGTAAGGTGCTCCATCTAGCCCGCCAGGACAGCGCGGGGAAGATATGAACCTCGTTTTATATCCTTTCCTGCGTACATCGGCAGAAAGGATATTTTTAATATCATGTCAAAAACAACCTATTTCACGAGTGAGTCAGTCTGCGCTGGTCACCCCGACAAGATCTGCGATGGCATCAGTGATGCGATTGTCGATGCGATTCTGGCCCAAGACCCACATGCCCGCACGGGTGTTGAAACGGTAGCCGGTGCGAACCAGATCTGTCTGTTTGGTGAGATCAACACGACGGCAAAGGTTGATTTCGAGGCAATTGCCCGTCAGAAAATTGCCGAGCTGGGCTACACCAACCAAGCCTGGGGATTTGGCCCGGAGTCGAGTTTTAGTAACGATATCCACCAGCAGTCACCTGAGATTGCCCAGGGCGTAGATGGTGACGATACCGGCGCCGGTGACCAGGGTATGATGTTTGGCTTTGCCATCGACGAAACGCCCGAACTGATGCCCTTGCCGGTAGCAATTGCGCATAACATTGCCAAAAAGATTGATGAAACTCGCGAAAACGGCAGGCTCACATGGCTACGCCCAGATGGCAAGTCTCAGGTGACGGTGCGCTATGAAGACGGTAAGCCAGTGGGTATCGAAAAGCTCGTCGTTGCAGTTGCTCACCACGAAGAAACCAGTGCAGAGCAAGTTAGAACAGAGGTCATAACTAGCATCCTACTACCAGTACTCGATAGCTATGGTTACAAACTACCTAGCGAGGAAAACATCGTCATCAACGGCACCGGCCTGTGGCACATCCCCGGGCCGGAGTCTGACGCTGGCCTGACCGGTCGCAAAATTGTTGTCGATACCTACGGCGGCTACGCCCGAGTTGGCGGCGGTGCTTTTAGTGGCAAAGACCCATCCAAGGTCGATCGTTCCGGTGCCTACGCCGCGCGCTACATTGCCAAAAACATTGTGGCCGCTGGCCTGGCGACCAAGTGTGAAGTGGGCCTGGCCTATGTTATCGGTCAGCCAAAACCACTCATGCAGACTATCGAAACATTCGGTACTGCCACGGTCGGCGACGACGAGCTGTACGCTTTCAAGGACAAGCTCATCAACACCAGTGTACGGGGCATCATTGAAAAGTTGGATTTACAAAGACCGCTCTACGGCCAAACCAGCGCCTACGGCCACTTCGGTAAGGCGGAGCTCCCATGGGAGCAAATTGCTTCCTAAGACGCCACATCTGGGCTACAATGCAACTATGAATGCGTTACTGGCGGAAACAAAAACTATTCTCGGCGACATGTACGACATCGAACCAGAGCTCTACTGGTCTGAAGTGCCTACCGCAAGCGGACCAGTCCCCGTGCACGACCTGTGGCAGCGGTTCAATGACAGTCCCTATGGCCAACACATGGGCACTCAGCCCCTGCGCTATGCGCAGTCATATGGCCATGATCCTGAGTTGATGGTTCGTAACCTGGGCGCCGATGTCCTGCCGCTGCTCCATCAATACGAAACCGGCCTGTACGGAGCGGGGATGATTAAGGCAGAGCGTAGTGAGGGTACGATTTACTCTATGGATGACGAGAACGCGGCAATTACACTGTTCGCCCTCTCAATTCATGACATGGGCGAAACCACCCACGAAGCGGTTCGAGAGGCTGTGGGGGCCACAGTCGGTGATATCGAATACGGACGTAAGACACCCGAAGATCGTAGGATTGAGGCCAATGTCCGAAAATTCCTGTACGCCACCGTATTCCCCGATGTCGACAAGCCAGTCCTCGATGAGGCCGAAGCTATCATCGCGCACCAGGATAACGGCCTGCGTCACGAGGTTTTCGAAGCGTCTCACGATTTACAATCTGTCGTAACAGCTGCTCGGGCCCGTATCGCTTTTGAGCGTGGACTGTCGGGCCTCTTGGTCGCGGCAAACCCAGACCATCACCACGACGAGGCCCTGGCACTGCGGAAGCTGCACAACTTGTATGTGGCGGTAAATACTTCATATAGCGAGCATATGGAACGATCGGCAGCACAGTTTGGTTTTACGCGTAAAGCGTTGCCCATGATTCGGCGAGCAATTGCCGAGGCAGGTGCACAGACTGATGTGCACTATGATGCGTATCGTCGCGCGCTAAATGGCTAGTTTGCGATGTCGTCGGGCAAGAAGCCGGCTTCCGGTTGGAAGTCGGCTTGCCATTTGTAGCCCTTGCCATAGTCCAGCTCTTTCATGAGTTTGGTCGGGGCATTACGCAGGTGCAGTGGCACCGGCGAATCGGGATACTCACGTGCCAACGATTTGTACTGCGACATCAGGTCAGCGACTTCGCGTGATTTCTGGGATCGGGCCAAGCCGATAGCGCAGTGGTACAGATTGTATTCACATTCCGGCAGGCCAATACGCTCCACAGCTTGGAAGGTGGCGACGGCCAGTGATAGGCCGCCGTTGCCGGCCAGGCCAATGTCTTCGGAGGCAAAAATTACCATGCGACGAGCGATAAACTTTGGGTCTTCGCCAGCCTGTAGCATCCGGGCCATGTAGTACAAGGCACCCTCCACGGACGAGCCACGCAAGGACTTTATGAACGCACTAATGATGTTGTAATGCATCTCACCGGCTTTGTCGTAGCCGGGAATACGCTTCTGGGCGGCGGTCTTCACGACTTCTGGCGTAATAGCTTTGCCGCCACTGAGTTCGAGCGCTAGCTGCAAGTTGCCCAGGGCCACGCGGGCGTCGCCGCCTGACAGCTCGGCGAGCAGCTCAACACTCTTGGCCGGGAGGATTTTAGCTGAAAGTTTTAACTCCTTAGCCGCCCGCTTGACGACGGTAGTAATAGCCGCCTTGTCAAGCGGTTCTAGCACCAGCACACGCGAGCGACTCAGCAGTGGCGTTATAACTTCAAAACTCGGGTTCTCGGTGGTCGCACCGATCAGCACAATGGTGCCGGCCTCAACATGGGGCAGAAAAGCGTCCTGCTGGGCCTTATTGAAGCGGTGAATTTCATCGACAAATAGGATAGTGCGCATACCTAGGCGTTGATTTTGCTCGGCCAGCTGTACGACCTTTACGACGTCGGCCTTGCCAGCCGTGACGGCACTGAGCTCTACAAACTCCGCGTCGGTTTCGTGCGCGATAATGCGGGCCAGGGTGGTCTTGCCGGAGCCCGGTGGCCCCCACAGTATCAGGCTGGTCGGCTGGTTGTTGGCGATAATCTCGTGAATGATCTTGCCAGCCGACACCAAATGCTCCTGGCCAATCACCTCGGCCAGTTTTGTGGGGCGCATCCTCTCGGCAAGCGGTCTCGTATCCATGTGAATAGTATAGCCTGTCGCTTCCATACCAGACACAGAAAATATGTTACACTATGGAAAATGAGTGAAGTCAAACAATCGATTATTGGTCTAGAACGTGCCGACCTCACGGACGAAGTCTGGCAGGGTGTCGCTGAAGCGTATGTGCGCAGCGCCTACCAGCTTCACGATGATGAAACGGTATCGAGTCGTCGTTGGTTCAATACGACGGTCGACGACATCGAGCGCAGCTACGGTGAATTTCGTTTTGGTTCGACTATCACGCTCCATTCAAAGCTGCTTGTTTGCGACATGTCTCGGCTGGCAGTGCACTTTACCTTCGATGCCCATGCCGAACCACATGAGCTTACCTGGGCCAAACGCTTACTCGGTGTCACCCCAGAGAGCATCCAGGCTGATTTTTCGGCTCGGCAGGCAGCCTGGCTCGGTGAGCTTGGTCTCGCCCGCGAAATCACTGACTGCTATCACGCCCGCTAGCGCTTCTTTAGGCGGTCAGTTTCGTCTTCGATTTCGTGGCCAACAATTTCTTCAATCACGTCTTCAATAGTTACGATACCAACGATTTCGTCATCGCGTTCAATTGGCAGTAGGTGAGTGCCGGAATTTATAAACTTGCGGAACATAGTGTCGAGCGCCGTCATACTACCAACGATTTGTGATGGATAGAGCGGCAGATCTTCAACCTTTTGTGGTTCCTCGTCGAAGTCCATGTCGACCAAATCCTTCATGAGCATCACCCCATAGCAGCGGGTTAACTTCTTATCAAATATTGGGATGCGGCTAAAGCCGTGCTGCTTGATTTCATTAATCTTGGCACCGTCAACAACTGTCTGAGGCGTCAGCCAGAAGACATTTCGCATCTTGGTCATGATGTCACGGACTCGTTTTTCGCTGAGCTGCAGGGCACCACGAATGATCTCGACTTCGTCTTCATCGAGCTCGCTCTCCTTGGTACCGAGGTGTTCGGAAATCATAATACCGAGTTCCTGGCGGCTTTGTAGGTAAATTGACTCATCCTTCAGCAAGCTGTCGAGCATGAGCTGGAGTAGTTTCGAGACGGGGTAGGTGATAAAAATCATAAGCTTGACGATGGGACTGAACAGCGCCATGAAGTACAGCGCCCGGCGAGCGATGAGAGCTTGTGGTAGGATTTCGCCAAATATAACGATAAGCAGCGTACTGAGGATGCCCGCAAATACGCCGTAGAGCACACTTTCGAGCACCAGCGAGCTGGTTGAGACGGCAGCGACGTTGGTAAGCAAAATAGCTGATAGTGAGAGGTGGGTGTTTTGGCGGAGGGGTAGTACTCGTTTAGCCTCATGCCGACCTAGCTTGGCTTTGCGTTTCAAATCTTGCAAGTCGAGGCTCATGAGGGCAACATTCAAGCCTGAGCACATCGCCGAGATGGCGATGAGGATAATGACGATCAGGATGACAAGGGGTGTGCTCACGCTTGCGTTTGTTCCAGAAGAGAAGTGTCGCTCATGTAGTACCCCAAGTATATCGAAAACTAGCGACGAGCACCAGGGGCTGGTATGCTAATGTCATGGCCGATACGACCTACTTCACACCGAAAATCATCCTAGCTATTGGCGCGCATGCCGATGACATGGATGTCACCAGTGCCGGCACCCTGCTGCGCTGGGCACATGAAGGGGCCGCGGTCTATTACCTGCAACTCACAGACAGTAGTCGTGGTTCATCGGACCGGAACATTTCACCGGAACAGGTAGCCACGACTCGCCAGGCAGAGCAGCGCACAGCCGCTGAGCTGCTGGGCGCCAAAGACGTGTTCTTCCTGAGCAACTGCGATGGCTGTTTGGAGGTAACACAGGACTTGAAACGCGACATCGTACGCGTTATCCGTCAGGTCAAACCCGATACGGTGATTGGCATGGATCCGACGTTCATTTATTCAGCTGAACGTGGCATGATTAATCACCCAGACCACCGGGCGGCTGGCCAGGCAACACTCGATGCTGTCTATCCGTTGGCTCGCGACCACCTGACATTCCCCGAGCTGCTGCAAGATGAGCAGCTCGAACCACACAGGGTCGAACATGTACTGCTCGCAAATTTTGAGACGCAGAACTATTACGTCGACATATCAGAGTTCATGGACCGTAAGCTCGAAGTGGTACTGGCTCATGCCAGCCAGTTCGGCGAGCCAGAACGTATGAGTGATATGCTGCGTGGTATGGCCGAAGGCATGGGAGTCAAAACTGGCTCACGCTATGCTGAAGGATTCATGCGCATTGACCTTGCATTTTAGATACTCTCTTGGAATTTTCGGCTGTTCGGCCAATTACTGAAAGGAAAAACGTATGCTCCCAATATTACTTGCATCCGGAACATTTATATCAACTTTAACGGGCGGTATCGTCGGGCTTAAGAACAAGGATAATCTCCACCGCTTCCTCGGATACACTGCTGGTGTGCTGATTGGCGTGGTCGCCTTCGACCTGTTGCCGGAGATCTTTGAATTGCTTCAGAAGCAGCACCTGGCACCGACTGGCGCGATGATTGCCCTAGTTTGTGGCTTTGTACTGTTCCACATCATCGAGAAATCTATTCTGATTCACCACAGTCAGGAGCATGAGTACGAGGTGCATCACCACCCGCAGGTCGGTGTGGCCAGCGCGCTGGCATTGACTGGGCATAGCTTTTTAGATGGTGTTGGTATCGGCCTGGGCTTCCAGGCGGGTAACACGGTGGGCATCGCTGTGGCGATCGCCGTTATCGCCCACGATTTTACCGACGGCCTAAATACTGTCAATCTGATGCTGCTCAATAAGAACAAATCGAAGAAAGCTCTGGCGTTCCTGCTGCTCGATGCCCTGGCACCGGTGCTCGGCGCACTGAGTACGCTCCTGTTCACCATTCCAGATAGCGTACTGCCGCTGTATCTCGGTTTCTTTGCTGGTTTCCTACTGTATATCGGTGCCAGCGAGATCTTGCCCGAAGCCCACAGTAAGCATTCGTCATATTGGACTATCATCCTGACGGTTTTGGGCGCGACATTCATGTTTGTGGTCACCCGCTTCGCCTAGGGCTACTAGCTGCTACAATACTAAGCATGATTATTGCGGTGATTGTTCTGGGGGTACTGGTGCTGGCATTGCTGGCGGTGGTGTTACGTCAACAGTTGACACCGAAGACCGATGACAATGTTTCGCTTCTGCTCAAACAAGATTTGACTAAGCTGAGTGATGACATTACGCAGCTGAAGGATGGGGTGCAGAAGCAGATGAATGACCAAATGACTGCCAGCAACCGACAAATCGCCCAGCAGTCAGCGGCGAGCATCAAAATCCTGCAGGATGTAACCGAAAAGCTCACCAAGCTCGAGGGTACCAACAAAAATGTCGGTGATATCGCCAACGAACTAAAGAGCCTGCAAAACGTGCTCCAGAACCCTAAACAGCGTGGCGTGCTCGGTGAATTCTACCTAGAGCAGATTCTGAAGAATACACTCCCACCCGGTGCCTTCCAGCTGCAGTACAAAATTGGTCCAACGATGATTGTGGATGCCGCGATCATCCTGGACGACAAAGTCTTGCCGGTCGACAGCAAGTTTAGCCTAGAGAACTACAGCCGACTGTTGGAAGCCAAGCCGGAAGAGCAAGATACCCTCGCCAAAGCGTTCAAGGAAGACTTGAAGCGGCGCATCGACGAGACCAGCAAGTACATCTTGCCGGGCAAGGGCACGCTGGACCAGGCGCTGATGTTCATTCCGTCAGAGGCGATTTACTACGACCTGCTAGCCAACAAGGTAGGGCTAGGCAATGTCTCGGGCCGAAATCTGGTGCAATACGCCAGCGAGAAGAAAGTGACGATCGTCGGCCCCAGCACCCTCAGTGCCATGTTGCAGACTATTATGCAGGGCCTGCGCAGCATTGAAATCCACAAAGACACCGAGAAAATTCGCAAGAACATCGAGCAGCTCAGTAAGCACCTCATCGCACACAATGCCTACATGATGAAGCTCGGCGCGTCACTGGGGACGACCGTAAACCACTACAATGCAACGTACAAGGAGCTCGGCAAAATTGACCGTGACATCGTGAAGATTACTGATGCCGAAAGCTCGGTCGATCCACTACTGCTCGAAAAACCCACTCTCGAAGACTAGTCTTTTTTAAGTAAATCGATGGTCAGTGCTGCCGTCCAGGTGAAGTTTTCAGCGCCGGCGGCTTCGCCGGTCCCAGGGTCAAAGTACTCGGCAAACCCACTGCGAGCAACCATTTCGAGTGTCGTTTCCGTCAGGGCATCGGCGTGGTCGTTGAAACCGTAACGCCGGAGGCCATCAATGATTAGCCAGTTGGTGTTAACCCAACTCGGTCCTTGCCAGTAGCGCTTGGCGTGGAACCACGGTGAGCTGACGGGTACACTCGGCACGGGGTAGGCAGTGCCATAGAGCTGCTCGTTTTCCAGCAAACTGACAATTTCCTTGGCGCGCTCCTTGCTGACACAACCGGCGTAGAGCGGCATAAAAGCGGCGATGGAATCTTCCTTGATAAGGTTGTGGGTCACAAAATCGCGCGAGAAATATTGCCCAGCGTACGGGTCCCACAGGTTATCGAGGGCTTTGACGGTTTGATGCATACTTTTAGCTAACTCTTCTGGAATTTCGGCGCGGATGGTTTTGGCGATGTCCTGAATATGCTGATTGGCGCGGATGAGGATACAGTTGAATGTCAGATCCTCAATGCTGAAGAGTGAGTGGTCGAGGATTTTATCGGTGTTATAGCGTTTGCGGCGCAGCCGGCGTTGGGCGTCGAAGAGGGCTAGCACCTCGAGCGTGGTATAGCGCTCATCGAGCGGCACACTGCGGGTATCGCGCCGGAACATGCCCACTAAGCCAAGCAAATGGAGGTTTTTGAGGAGGCGAATCCAGGCAGGCAGTAGGTGCTCTCGTAGCTCTGTTGTCCAGGGTGGTGTGTTGTCGAGGCCGGCCTCCCAGGGGTGTACGAGCAGCACCAAGCCTTCACCATGCGGATCACGGTCTTCGTAGAGCCACTGGTGGTAGGCGATAAGTGCTGGCCAGGTCATCTTGTACCAGGCTCGTCGCTCGGCGAGCTTGAGCTTGCTACCCACTTGCACGATTGCTTCGGCGAGCATCGGTGGTTGGGTGATACCACTGGTACTGAGAGTATCGGGTGAGTACGGGTTAAGGTTACTGCTCCAGGCCGCGCGATCAGTGTGGTAGCGGTTCTCGCTGCGAAAGATGATATTTGGCAGCATGCCATTGTGCCACTGGCCACGGAGCAGGCTGGTAACCTCCAGCTTGGCGCGGTCCACATCTAGGTGGCGCAGGCCGATAGCAGCAAAACAACTGTCCCACAGCCACTGATGAGGGTATAAATCGGGTGCTGGCATCGTATAGGTGCCACGGTCATTTTGTTTTAACACTTCTGCGGCGGCAGCCAGTAATTGTTTGCTATCCTGCATATGCTTTCCAGTATAACGCCGAGGAAACACTTTACTACCCTAAATGCCTGCTGTAGATAGCACTACATTTAGATGTACTTATTGTTGGCAGAGGGTCACCGGAACGCTATTATCTAAACCATAAGCATATAAAACGACAGAAAGACCAAACCCATGAAACACTTCAAGAAACTAAACGCCAAAGGCTTCGCCCACTGGGTCATCCCAGCCCTCGCCATTGTAGTAATCGGCGGTATCGGTAGCTACGTCTACTTGCGTCAAAGCCATGCAGACCCGATAGCGCACGCTATCGTCACAAACACCGGCAGCGGCGCCAGGGCGCCTATCACAGTACCTCTTGGATCATATAAATTTACAGGCTCAGACGTTAATGTCATACAGGCGGTCAGTGTACCACCTAATATTAAGTATTACGCTTGGTTTCATGGTCACGTAGACGCAAGCTATAGCGGTGCCAGTATTTACCGCGAAAGTGGTTATTACCAATACACCCAAAGTAATCTCGACCCAACCAAAAAGTTTGTGGTAACGCCTACCAATAATAGCCATATTACGACTGGCTTTCCGCTCACCGCAAGCAACACGACGGTTAATCTGTGCAATAAATATGTAGAGGTTAAGGTGTCGGGCCACACTGGTTACTATGGTGTTAAGTACTGTACGCTGAATAACACGTATACTTCATTTGGCGGGTCTGTCAATGACCCGATTTTTCCTGATAGTATACTTAGCAACTAAGCAGTAGCGGCTCTTAAAATAGCAAAGTATCGGAAACTTACCGGTAGTTCGTGAAGCTGACGGGGAAGTCGAAATCACTCGCCTTGATGGCCTGCATAACTGCTTGCAGGTCATCTTTGCTTGTTGACATGACCCGCACGGTGTCGCCCTGAATCTGTGTTTTCACCTTTGAAAACTTGTCACGCACCAGCACGGTAATCTTTTTGGCCTTGTCCTGGTCTAGCCCCTGTACGAAAGGTACTTCCTTGGTCGTTTTCAAGTTTGATTCAACGGCATCTTTCGAGGTATCGAGGACCTTCTGCGAGAGGCCGCGGGTCGCCAGCTTCTTGCGGTAGATGTCCAGGATAGCATCGATTTGCCACTCGCCGCTGCCGGTGACTTTGATGCCTTTTTTGTCATCCAGCCACTCGATAGCCGCCGGCGTGCCCTTGAAGTCGTAGCGCGCAGTCATCTCGCGCTCCGTTTGGTCGAAGACGTTGTTCATCTCGGCCTTATCAAATTCACTCACTGCATCAAAGGAAAAGTTTGCCATGACCTCTATTGTACCCACCCCTATGGGGTGCTTGCAAACGTAAGCGGAAAGCCTATACTTGGAAGTATCTTAAACAAGGAAGCTTGCAGTATGACAAAAATTATCAGCAAACTACGCCTGGCAGCGACCCTCCCACTTGTAGTAGGTATCATGGGCTTTGCTCCAGTAGTGGTATATGCCGATCATGGCAAGGCCGCCGCCGATACGACGACTACGAGTGAGACAGAGACGACCGATCCTACAACTGGAAGTGACGATACGGCTGCCAAAACCGAAGCGATTAATACGGCTCACAGCAAAGCTCTGGAATTACTGACAGAAAAGCGGGCGACTATTAAGCAGCACACAACTGAACAGAAACAAAAGGCGTGCGAAGCTCGTGCCACGAATATCGATATGCGAGCTAACAACTACGCGACTGCTGCTCAGCGTCACCTCGCTAACTTCACCGCTATATTTACGAAGGTCCAGGCATTCCACGATAAGAAGCAGCTGAATGTTACAAACTACGATACGCTAGTCGCGGCTGCGAACGCCAAGCAGGTAACCGCTCAAGCGGCTGTTGATGCCTTAAAGGCAGTTGACGTTAAGATTGACTGTACGCAAGCCGATCCTGCGATTGCAGTGGCTAATCTCAAAACAGCTACCAGCAATGCTCGTACGGCATTACAAGACTACCGTACCGCCATCAAAGATGTGATCATTGCGCTCCAAGGCGCCTCGACCGCCAACAAGACAAGTGATACAAGTAGCACCGGGGGTAACCAGTAATGAAGCGACTTAATCAATCCGGTTCTCACGTTATTGCTCTAGCTGTTGGCGTATTAGCCATCGGGGTCATTGCCTTTGCTGGCTACACCGTGATGCAGCGCCAAAATACAACCACGGCAAACTCCACGACCAAGACGCCTACAACTACGGCATCGTCGAATAGCATCAATACGAGTGCTGACCTTACGAATGCTTCCAATCAGCTCGATGCTTACTCAGGCCAGGTCAACAGCAGCTTGAATGATTCCTCACTCGACGCTGACCTGAACGACATGCTCTAGAATTGCATAAATAAGCGCTATTGCAATAGACTCACCTCTGGTACAATAGAGGTCAATGATAGACGATAGCGTAGCTGCTGAGCTCAAAAAGCGGGCCCAAGACGGTGACACCGGCGTACTGCGCAGTGTCGAGTTCCGGGCCCTTTTTGATCAGATTAAAACCCTTCCGAATGACCAAAAAGCTGCCTACGGCCAGGCAGTGAACGCTCTGCGCCAAGAAATCGAAGGGATTGTGGCTGCCAAATCAAATGAGGCGGAAGCACTACCGCCTATCGATGTTACGGCGCCGTTTGATGTCAACGCCGCGGCACCAACGCTGCTAGCAGCCGAAACCGGCAGTATCCACCCGCTGATGGCTGAGCGCGATACCATCCTCGATATCTTCTACCGCATGGGCTTTACGGCTAGTGAATCGCGCGAGATTGACGATGACTTCCACATGTTCGGTGCCCTGAACTTCCCCGAGGGTCACCCGGCCCGCGACGACTACGACACCTTTATGACCGAACAGACTGATGGCAACGCCAAACGGCTAATCGCCCCTGCCCACACCAGTACCATGCAACACCGCTTGCTGCAGCAGTACAAGGGCAATCTTGACCAGGGTGAGCCAATTGCCGTGGTCGTGCCGGACCGCGTCTTCCGTAACGAAGACCTCGACGCGCGTCACGAGCACACGTTCTACCAGCTGGAAGGTATTTACGTTGGACGGGGTGTTCACGCCGGCAATCTCATTGCCACGCTCAAGACGTTCCTGCAGGAGTATTATGGCAAGGAGCTGGACGTCATGACTCAGCCCTTCTACTTCCCATTCACCGAGCCATCGTTCGAGTTTGCCCTCAGTTGTCCATTCTGTGATAAACAGGGCTGTAACATCTGTAGTCAGTCGGGCTGGATCGAACTGCTGGGCTGTGGCATGATTCATCCAAATGTCCTCCGTGCTGCCGGCATTGATCCGGAAGTCTATACTGGCTTTGCTTGGGGCTGTGGTATCGACCGCTTGGTCATGATGAAATACGGTATCGAAGATGTGCGCCACTTCCACTCAGCAAAATTAGACTTCCTGAGGCAGTTCGCATGAGCGACACGCTTTTCGACAAAATTATCAGTGGTGAAATCCCGGCCTGGAAAGTCTGGGAAGACGGCGGCTACCTGGCGTTTCTGACACCTTTCCCGAGCACACCCGGTCTGACTGTAGTCATTCCCAAGGTTAACCCGGGTGACTACCTCTTTGATCTCGATCAAACGGCGGTGAATGGGCTGATGGCGGCTGCCCAGACAGTTGCCAAAAAGCTCGAGAAAGCCTTCGACACGCCGCGCGTTGCGCTTGTTTTTGAAGGTACCGGCGTGCCGTATATTCACGCCAAGCTGTACCCGCTCCATGGTGACCTGGCCGGTGAAACTGGGGTGTGGTCAAAACACCAAGAGTTCTACCCAGAGTACGCTGGCTACATCTCGACGGTCGAAGGACCAAAGATGAGTGATGAAGAGCTGACGGCGATCCAACAGAAAATCATCGAGGCCGAGGCATGAACGACGACATCCAAAAGCAGATTTTCGAAGTACTAGAAAAACATGACCTATGCGTGCTGTCGACGGTTACCACCGACAACGTACCACAGGCCGCCATAGTTGGTTTCTCACCGAATGCTAGCCTACAGTTACTTATTGGTACATCCAACCGCACTCGCAAGTATGCCAATCTCCAACATAACCAGCGGGTTGCGGTCACGGTGGGCGACTACGAATCCGAAGTGCAGTACGAGGGTACGGTTCGTCAGCTGACCAAAACTGAGCTGGCAGAACACCTAGAGACCCATTTTGATAAACTGCCGGGTACGGCGAAATATCTCGAGGACGAAACCCAGGCGTGGTTCCTCCTAGACCCAAGCTGGATTCGCCTAACAGTCCACGGTACCGTAAACACTGTTACTGAACTAAAGGATTTTGCATGAAAATTAGTCTAAATTGGATGCGTGAATTTGGGGGCCAAGGACTGGATGTTCCGACTGATGAGTTGGTACGGCGTATTGGTGCCCAGCTGGGTGCGGTTGAGGAAGTCGAGAACTTGGGCGCAAAATACCAGGGAATCGTCATTGCAAAAATCGTCAGTTGTGTCGACCACCCCAATGCCGACCGCCTGCACATTTGCACTATTGACGACGGCGGTATTACACCCGACGTCAAGCGGGATGCCAACGGCCATGTCCAAGTGGTTTGTGGTGCACCGAATGCCCGCGAAGGCATTACGGTTGCGTGGCTGCCACCAGGGGCAACGGTACCTGACAGCGTGGGTACGGGCGATCCGTTCGTGCTGGAAGCCCGCGAACTCCGCGGCGTCGTTAGCAATGGTATGCTGGCCTCGCCAAAGGAATTGGCACTCGGTGAGAATCATGACGGCATTCTAGAAATTGACCCCACCCAGTGGACACCAAGCCAAATGGAGATCAAACCTGGCGCCGACTTCGCCAAGGTCTTTGGTCTGGATGACATGATTATTGATATTGAAAACAAGATGTTCACCCACCGGCCGGACTGCTTTGGTCAGCTGGGCGTGGCGCGCGAAATTGCTGGTATTAGTGGCCAGCAGTTCATATCACCACGTTGGTATAGCGACAAGCCACAGTTCCCGAATGGCGATGGTCTGGCGCTAGAAGTTGTGAATGAATCACCAGAGCTCGTACCACGCCTAATGACCCTGACGATGAAGAATGTAAAGATTGCGCCCAGCCCGCTCTGGCTACAATGTGCACTCATCCGCGTTGGTGCCAAGCCGATCAACAACGTGGTGGATGTCACGAACTATATCATGCTACTGACAGCGCAGCCGACTCATGCCTATGACTACGACAAATTGCGCGGTCACAAGCTGGTGGCGCGCATGGCCAAGCCAGGCGAAAAGGCGCTGTTATTGAATCACAAGACGTACGAATTTGATCCAGCGGACATCGTCATCGCTGACGGCGAAGGGCCAATCGGCTTGGCCGGTATCATGGGTGGTGGCGACAGTGAAGTGTCCGATGAGACCACGAATATTGTGCTGGAGTGTGCCAACTTTGATATGTACAACGTCCGTCGCAGCAGCATGCGCCACGGCATCTTTACCGATGCGCTGACTCGCTTCAACAAGGGCCAATCACCCCTACAGAACGACCACGTACTGCATTTGCTAATGCAGTCAGTTCAAGACGTAGCAGGGGGGGAAGCCGCTGGCCAAGTTACTGATATCAACAGTGCCGATGGTCGTGAATGGGTCCATCCACCGGTGCCAGTGACGGTTGAATTCGTAAATGCTCGTCTGGGCTTTGACCTATCAGCCGATGACATGAAACAACTGCTCGAAAACGTGGAGTTCCGAGTGGACGCCGACGGCGACAAGCTAACAGTGATGGCACCATTCTGGCGGACTGATGTTGAAACCCGTGAAGATGTGGTGGAAGAAATCGGTCGCTTGTATGGCTTCGACAAGTTACCACTCGTACTCCCCGAGCGCGACATCGTCCCGGCTCACCGCAATGACACACTGCAAACCAAGGCGGCTATTCGCGCCAAGCTCAAGACGATGGGCGCCAACGAAGTACTGACGTATTCGTTTGTGCACGGTAACTTGCTCGACAAAATGGGGCAGAACAAAGCCCAGGCATTCAGCCTAAGTAATGCCCTCAGCCCAGACTTGCAGTACTATCGCCTGAGTCTTACACCAAGCTTGCTCGACAAAGTGCATATGAATGCCAAGGCTGGCTACGACGCCTTTGCGTTGTTTGAAATCGGTACAGTGCATGGCCAGGGTGAGGTTGATGAAGACGGTCTACCGAAGGGCATGGGCCGAGTGAGCTTGGTGTATGCAAACACCGGCAAGCAACAGTCGACAGCCTACTATCAGGCGAGAACTTTTGCTAGCGAACTGCTCGCCGAACACTTAGATATAGGGCAGATCCGTTTTGTGCCGATTGCTGAAGCCGGCTTTGCGGATCATAAGTTATTCCAACAGATGATCGCGCCTTATGATGATGGCCGCGCGGCGGTACTGCTGATTGGTGAGCGTCCACTTGGTGTCGTTGGTGAGTTCAAGCCGAGTGTCGCCAAGGCCATAAAACTACCCAAACAGTGCGCTGGATTTGAACTGTTCTTGTCGGCGTTCAAGGCGGAACGGAGCAATACGTATCAGCCGCTTTCTCGTTTCCCGAGTGTTACGCAGGACATTACTCTCAAAATCACGACTGCTACGAAGTTCGAAGACGTAGCTAACGCCTTGCAACAGTCCCTGAGTGGTGCACAAAGCGAGGCGCTGACACTGGCGCTTAAGCCACTGGGTATCTATCAATCACCGGATGATGGCGAACATAAGAATATCAGCTTCCGACTAGTGGCAACCAGCTACCAGAAGACGCTGAAAGATGCCGAGGTGAACGACGTACTCGAGGCTGCTGCACATTCAGCCCAGCGGGCCGTTGGGGCGGAAAGAATCTAGCTCATGCAAACCACGCTTCAGGTGGGTGAGCGGGCGGTCCAGATTGAATACGTCTTAGCACCTCAAATGGTGGTGTTTAGCCATGGGTTTGGTGTCCGGCATGATGCCCGAGGTCTCTTCACCGATATCGTAGCGGCCCTGCCGAAGGGCTGGGGGTATGCGCTGTTCGATTATGACTCGTACGACGAGGCGACCAAACAACAACATGTTGTTGGCTTTGCCACTCGACTAAAAGAGCTCAAAGCCGTGGTGGATTGGGCCCTCGTCCAAAAAGGTGTTGAAAAGTTACATTTGGTAGGACATTCGATGGGTAGTCTAACTATAGCGAGCCTGGCTCCAGAAATTCGGGGCGAGATTGTCCTGATGGTTCCACCATTGACGCTTGGTTCTCGGTTCGTGGAGCTGTACAACAAGCGCCCGGGTGTAGAGCACGAAGGGCACACCTGGAGCATCCCACGCAGCGACGGCACAACTACGATCGTAGATGATGTAGCATTTGCCGAGCTTATGAGTATCGACGCCGAGGGCGAGCTTGCTAAATTGGCCATGTTCCGGTCGTACACTATCGTGCTTGCAGGCACAGACGAGGTCTTGCCGGACGAAGATTATACCGATCTGATTGTAATGCCGAGTGTGAGCATGCAGGGTATCGATCAGGCTGACCATGATTTTAGCGGCCGAGCTCGAAAAGAGAGTGTCAGCATTGTGGTACGACTATTGCAGGGTGACAAGATAGATGCCGAATGAGCGTCACTAGTTTGTAGAAGAAATATATCGACGCTGTCGATAGCATAGGCTATACTGGTTGCTAAGATGACAAAAGTGAAGGATCGAATTTTTGCAGGTTTTGGTGCGTTATTGTTTTTAGTGACCGCTTCAGCTCTGACTATTGCGGTGATTGTAAACGCTGTCGGTAATCACGACTCAAGCCAGTCGGAGGCACAGGCCGCCAGTAAGGCCGCGAGCTGCTCGTCTACGGCGCCAATTGCGGCAGCAACCTTGCCAGCACCAGATGTCTATAAACCCGATGGTGAAGTTAAGACACTGGACAAGACCGACCTCGAGGTTGGTACCGGTGCTACCCTCAAGAGTGGTGACTGTGTGCAGGTAAAATACTATGGCACGCTGGCGAGTGACGGGACGAAGTTTGACGAGAACTTCACGCAGCCAACCGCGTTCCAGTTCCAGCTGGGCAAGGGCAATGTTATTCAGGGCTGGGACCAAGGCCTCGTGGGCGCCAAAGTTGGGGGCACGCGTCGACTCGTTATCCCGGCAAACCTTGCCTACGGCAATCAAGCTGCTGGTAGTATTCCGGCCGACTCTGCCCTTGTCTTTGTCGTAGAGATTTTGAAGGTGGCGAACTAATGTTGGACGATTTTGCTCCTGTTGACCAGGTTTCTGAGCTGCAGATTATCGACCGCGTTGAAGGCACGGGTGACACCGTAGCGGCTGGTGCGACAGTCACGGTTGACTACACGGGTGCGGTTGCGGCGACCGGCCATGTATTTCAAAGCAGTAAAGACTTCGGTAAGCCCATTACTTTTGGTCTGAATCAGGTTATCAAAGGCTGGACTGACGGCATTCCGGGCATGAAAGTTGGTGGCACGCGTCGACTCGTTATCCCGGCCGAACAAGCGTATGGCTCACGACCACCCTATGGCTCTGGCATCCCTGCCGATGCTCCACTCGTCTTTGATGTGACTCTTCACGCTATCGAAGCATAGCCCGGAAACGACTCGTTTTGTCTGTCAAACGTATTAAAAAACACAATATGTAGCGTATTGACGACCAACTAATACGCTAGAGTATACTCATAGTTACAAGCAAAGATATACAAAAGTAACAGGTCAAAACGATCTACAGAGGGAAACAATTATGGTCAAAAACATCACTATCTTCACCACCAACACCTGCGCTTACTGCGCTATGGTGAAGCGTTTTCTGGATGCTAAGGACCACAAGTACGAAGTTGTGAACCTCGATGAACAGCCAGAGCGTCAGGCTGAGGCACTTGCGCTGAGCGGTGCGTTGACCGTACCTGTTACGGTTGTTACCAAGCAAGATGACAGCCGCGAAGTCATCGTCGGCTACAACCTAAGCAAGCTGGCACCAGCTGTCGCCTAGACCTGGTACAATTGATATAGAACGGAAAAATGCTCCTTCGACCAGGGAGCATTTTTAAACTAAAGAGGGAGAGAGACATGGCCGATGCAATCGAGACACCAAAGCATGATGTGATAATCGTGGGCGCTGGCCCAGCGGCTCTGACAGCCGCCATTTATACGACACGTGAGGATATCGATACGTTGCTGTTTGAGCGTGGCGTGCCCGGCGGCCTGGCGGCTATCACGGACTGGGTTGATAACTACCCCGGTTTTGCCGATGGTATCGCTGGTCTTGACCTCGCTACCGCCTTGCAGAAGCAAGCTGAACGTTTTGGCGCTGTGATTGAGCTCGGTGAAGTGCTGGGTATCAAAGACGAGGGCGAATGGAAACGGCTCGACACTACAAGTGGTGATATGCTGGCTCGGGTAGTCTTGATTGCGACTGGGAGTGACTACAAGCGTGTCGGCGTGCCCGGCGAGCAGGAATACTACGCCCACGGCGTGCACTACTGCGCCACCTGTGATGGTGCTTTCTATCGTGATCGCAAGCTCGTGGTGATCGGTGGTGGTAACTCCGCCGTCCAGGAGGCGATCTTCCTGACTCGTTTCGCTAGCCATATCGATCTATTGGTGCGCTCAACCATCAAAGCCAGTGATGTATTGCAGGATGACCTGCAAAAGTTTGTTGATGAAGGCAAAATTACCGTGCACCTCGGTACAGGCACAGATGAAATCGTCGGTGAAGACGGCAATGTCGTCAAGGTAGTGGGCACGCAGAACGGCAAAAAGGTTGAATTCCCAACTGACGGTGTCTTTGTGTTCGTGGGCTTGAGCCCCAACAACCAAGTCGTAAAGGACCAGGTAGAACTAGACGAAGTCGGACTGATCAAAGCCGATGAAAATCTCATGACAAACATTCCCGGCATCTTTGTGGCGGGTGATATTCGCTCTCACGCCACCATGCAGATTGCTTCCGCAGCCGGTGAAGGTGCCACAGCCGCCCTCAAGATTCGCGAATACCTCGAAGGTCGCGAACACCCCGTTCAGAACTAGAGTTCCGCGTAACCATCGTAGTAATCAAACACAATTTGATTGCGGGGGACACCGAGCTGTTCGAATTGGGCTCGTAGGCCCTCCACGAAACGCTGACTACCAGAAAGGTAATAGAACGAATCCGGTGGGGATGTATCTAATACCTGCTGGGCAGTGAGCCGATTGGGCGCGATGGTGAGCGCTGACCAGGCAAGTGGGTAAGAGTTAAAAAGTTCTCTATAGAGCTGCTCACGCTTGTCACGGAGGGCGTAGTAAAAGAATATTTGGCGTTCCTCACGCTTGGCGAGCAGCTCCTGTAGCATGCTGACATAACTGGCAATACCGATGCCACCGGCAATGAACACCAGCGGCAAGTTGGGATCTTTGGGCAGAATCAGGTCGCCCATAGCATCCTGACAGCTGGCTGGGTCGCCGGGTTGAAGCCGAGTGAGTGCTTCTTTGTGTGGGCTGTGTGGCTCAGGCAGCTTCAGGATAAAGGTGATGAGCTCATCACCAGGCTGCGAGGTGAGCGTATAAACACGGGCTGACCCTCGCGAGTCGCCAACGACGCCCGGGACATTGATGGACACATACTGGCCCGCAACGAAGTCGAGCGGACGCTCGGATTGAAAGGTGTATTCCCAGATAGTCGGGGCTAGCTCTCGCCGTTCTACGAAACTCAATTTCATACGTCTAAGTATACCGAAACAGCACTCAAACACGGGCATTGTAATTTTGGGAGGACGGACCTCCCAGGCAGTATGTGGCTAGTTTGGGAAGCGGTCAGGGTAGTCGGTTATGATGCCGTGCAGGCCGTATTTAGCCCACTTGGCGGGTCGGGTTGGGTTTGTGGGCAAGAAAGGGACGTGCTGGTCGGGATAAGTGAAGAGCTTATAACGCTTCGCCAGATTTCGGACGACACCCCACCAGAGGTATGACTGATCCATGCTCAAATAGTTGGTGCCCAGTCGACGTGCCCGACTGACAGCTCGGACGCTGGACCAGACTTCGAGTACGACAATATCAATTGCTGGCAGAGCAGCCCGCAGCTCCCGGAGAACCTTAAAATCAAACGAAGCAAATATGAAGTCCGATGGCTGCCAGCCCTTGTCCAGGAATGACTGAACGATGGCGATAACCGGCTTAGTGTCTACGCGCTTCTTAACTTCTATCATTAGTCGGACCCGTCGATCCACAAAATCAATAGCTTCCTCGAGGGTGACCATAGTCCCATGATGTTCACGGAGCTGCGGCAACGTCATATCAAGCACGGTCAGTAGCTTCTTGTCCTCAGTCGTGAGCTGTTTGTCGTGAACGATCACGGCATGACCATCTTTTGATATCCGGACATCGGTCTCGATTTGATCGACGCCATTCTGAATGGCGACCTCGAAACCTTCGAGCGTGTTTTCTGGCGCCAGGCCTTTGGCGCCGCGGTGACCGACAATGAGTGGTTTGGCTGCATGCATTTCCGACGTAGTGTACAATGGTTTCCAGATTGAAACAATGTGAGTAAGAGGAGAAAACATGCCTGATTTTAATCAAGTTCTAACCCCGGGTGACTATCACAACGGCACTGTGAATACCGTCGTCGAAATTCCGGAAGGCTCCCGCCTGAAGGTAGAATGGGACCGTGAGCACGCTGCGTTCAAGTTGGACCGTGTTGAGCCGGCTATCTTTGCCAAGCCCTGCAACTACGGCTTCATTCCACAGACGCTCGATGAGGATGGTGACGAGCTTGATACGCTAATCATCTGCCCCGAGCCCCTAGCAACTGGCGTGTGGCTCGAAGCGACCATCATCGGTGTCATGAAATTTGTTGATGACGGTGAGGTTGATGACAAGATCGTGGTCGTACCAAGCGACAATCGTGATGATGGTAACGCTGTCAAATCACTCGATGATATTGCGCAGCTTGTAAAGCAGCTGGAGCACCACTTTACGCACTACAAAGACCTCAAGAAGCCTGGTAGCACCCAGGTCACTGGTTGGGGCGACGCCGAAGAGGCCAAAAAGGTTATCGCTGAATCAATCGAACGCTACAACAAGCAATAAATGAGAAAGATTGTCCCTACCGATAGTGTCCTCATACCGGACACCGCTCAGAAAGTCTTCGCTGGCATAGTCCACGATGCGTACCACTGGCAGCAGGAAATGTTTGACGGCTCGCAGGCTACTTTCGAAATGTTGCGCCGCGCTGATACGACGGCCGTGATTTGTGTGGTTGATGGCAAGATTCTGGTACTCGATGATGAGCAGCCACACCGCAGTGTGCGTAAAAGCTTTCCGGGTGGTCGAGTCGAGGCAACTGACAGTAGTATTCTGGATTCCGCCAAGCGCGAAGTGCTCGAAGAAGCTGGCTACACATTTACAAACTGGCGATTGGTAGATGTGGAACAACCCCAGGCCAAGCTTGAATGGTTTGTGCATACCTACATTGCTTGGGATGGCCAACAAATTGGTGAACCACAGAATGATGGCGGTGAGCGTATTACCGTGCACGCTCATGAATTTGACGAGGTAAAGCAGATGGTGCTCGATGGTGTCGAGTACATCAACGAAAGCCATCTCCTCTTTAAACAGTCAGAGACTCTGGATGAGCTCTTGGCTCTGCCGGAATTTAAAGGCATCGAAATTGAACGCTAACGACCTCCAAGAGGTGCTAAAAGCGTATCTCCAGTCTTTCCCGACCGAGTCGTTTGAAGTGTTGGGTGGGCAACTTATGCGTGGTGATGTCATGAACAATCGCCAGACACTGCCTGGGCACGTTACGGGATCGGCATTCGTGCTGTCGCCAGATAGAACGAAGCTGCTGCTAGTGAAGCACAAAGTGCTCCAGATGTGGTTTCAGCCCGGTGGCCACTGGGACCCGGGTGAGGCTGACCCGCTCGCCGCAGCCCAGCGTGAGGCCGAAGAAGAAACTGCCGTGACCGTCAAGACCTATCTAGCGCTAGACCCGAGTAGCCCACTCGTACCAATGGACATTGACTCGCATGTCATCCCGGCGAATCCTCAAAAAGACGAACCGGAGCACTGGCATCACGACTTCCGCTACGTGTTTGTGGCTGCAAATGAAGACTTTGTGCGCCAAGAAACAGAGGTGGATGACATCGGCTGGTTTGCGCTCGACACGCCGCAGTGCCAAGCACTGGGTATTCTAGCGAAGCTCCAGGCGCGTGACCTCGTAAAATATTGACATAAGTGGTATAATGTAGCTTGAGTTGTAAGAAATCTCACACTACTATGGCCCTTATCAAAACCGCGCGTGCAATCCTGCTTAACCCTGAACGACAGGTCCTACTAGCGCGTCGTCCATGGACCAGCAAGAGTCGACCGGGCCAACTCGACTTTTTTGGTGGTCGGAGTAACGGCGGTGAGTCGTCGGTCCAGACTGCGATTCGCGAGACGCTGGAGGAGTCAGCGATTGATCTGACGGGCGCCAAACTCGAACAGGTGTACCGGGTTATTGAGCGCGACGGTCCCAATCAGTATCTCCGGGAGTACTTCCGAGCAATCATACCGGAATTTCCGACTGCAACCTTAACTGAGCATGTGAGTCAGCTTATTCTGCCCGGTTTGGTCGCCGTTGAGGAGCTATCATTTGCGCCACATCGCAACGCCCTCACGAACGCCCTGGGCGCATAGCTGTTGCATCCCGTTACGCTTGTATTTACAATAGATACCATAAGCGTAATAAAAGGGTAACGACAGATGAAAACACGGGTGGCTATAAATGGCTTTGGCCGAATTGGGCGTAACGCCTTCAAGATTACGTTCGCACGCACGGACTGCGAAATCGTCGCAATTAACGACTTAACAGATACCAAAACTCTAGCGTATCTGCTCAAGCACGATAGTAATTACGGCACGTACGACAAGGAAGTTAGTTTCGACGAAAAGGGCATTATTGTCGACGGCAAGCACATTGCCGTCCTGGCCGAGAGGGATCCAGCAGCCTTGCCCTGGGGCGAGCACAAAATCGACGTCGTCATCGAATCAACCGGTCGCTTCACTGACAAGGATAGTGCTAGCTTGCACATTCAGGCTGGTGCCCGCCGGGTAGTTATCTCTGGCCCGACTAAAAGTGACGGCGTGGACACTATCGTACTTGGTGCCAACGACGACAAGCTCGAGGGCGCAACCGAAGTCATTAGCAACGCCAGCTGTACAACCAACTCGCTCGGTGCAGTCATGGCTATCATGGACGCAGAGTTTGGCGTCGAGAAGTCGCTGCTCACCACCGTGCATAGCTACACTCAGAGTCAGATGCTCCAGGATGCCCCAGCCAAGGACCTGCGCGAAGGCCGTAACGCTGCCGAGAACATTGTGCCCACCACCACTGGTGCCGCCATTGCCGTCACCTTGACTCTGCCACAACTAAAGGACAAGTTCGACGGGCTGAGTATTCGTGTACCAACCCCGGTTGTTTCTATCAGTGACATCACGCTGCTGCTCAAGCGCTCAACGAGTGTCGACGAGATTAACGCTGTCTTCAAGAAAGCTGCCAAGGATCCTTTCTATCAAGGTATCCTGGGTGTTTCCGAGGAACCACTAGTGAGCTCGGACTACATTGGTAACAGCCACTCCGGCACGGTTGACCTACTGCTCACGAAAGTCGTTGGTGGTAACCTGGCGAAGGTCATGGTCTGGTACGACAACGAATGGGGCTACAGCAACCGCTTAGTAGAAGTTGTCGCTGACACCGGCAAGCACTTGCACAAAAAGGAAGACCACGCCGGCCACCACGAATAGGTCAGGGACAATATGAAGATTTACATTGGCGCTGATCATAACGGATTCGAGTTCAGACAGCAGGTGGCTGACTTCTTAGCTCGTTCCGGACACGAAGTTGTGGACGAGGGTGACACTCAACTCGATCCGCAAGACGACTATCCGCAGTTTGCTGGTCGGACTGTCAACGCATTGCTGGCTGATGGTGACCCAGAGTCTCGGGCAGTGCTGATCTGTGGCAGCGGGCAGGGCATGTGTATCGCTGCCAACCGTTTTAAGGGTATTCGAGCGTGTGTATGTCTCGACGCCCATGAAGCGCGGGTAGCGCGCAATGATGACGATTGCAACGTCCTGTGCTTGCCAGCCCGCATGATGTCGGCCCAGGAGGCTGAGCCAATTATTAGCGCCTGGCTCCGCACGCCTTTCGCAGGTGCTGACAGATTTAAGCGTAGAATAAAAGAGTTAGACGAGTTGAACTAAGCCATGCACAATGTGAGCATTTGCCCGACTATAACCGCCGAAACGCCCGATGAGTATATGGAGCAGATGGAGCGTGTTGAGTCGTTTGCGACGCGTATCCATGTCGATCTGACAGATGGTGATTTCGCCCCGCACAAGCTGGTGAACTTCGACCAAGTCTGGTGGCGCGGTAACCGTACCATCGACCTGCACGTTATGCACCGCTACCCAGTTGACCATGCCGAGATTATCTTAGCCATGGCACCACGACTTGTCATCGTGCATGCCGAAGCTGAGGGCAATTTAATGAACTTCATTGATCACCTTCATCGCCACGGTATTGAAGTCGGACTGGCATTGTTACAGCGGACTCGCATCGAAGATATTGCCCCGGCACTCGAAGCCATTGATCATTTGTTAATCTTCTCGGGTAATTTGGGTTACCAAGGTGGCAGCGAAGCTGATATGGATTTGCTCAGCAAAGTTAAAAAAGCTAAAGAGCTTAATCCACGTATCGAAGTCGGCTGGGATGGTGGTGTAAATGATCAGAACATTCGTGAAATTGCCGAAGCTGGTGTTGACGTCATAAATGTCGGTGGGTTTATTCAGAAGTCCGAAAACCCGGCCAAAGCCTATGCTACACTAAAAGCATTAGCCCAATACTGAGGTAACATCGAGCGTGGCACAGACTTATTCCCTAGATGCATTAGAACAAATCGCCGAGACTATCCGTGAGGATATTATTCGGATGCTCGAAGAAGCGGGTAGTGGGCACAGCGCCGGCCCGTTAGGCCTAGCCGACATCTTTACGGCTTTGTACTTTAGCGTGCTCAAGCACGACCCAAAGAACCCTGACTGGAATGAGCGCGACATCCTGCTGCTCAGCAATGGCCACTGTGTGCCGGTACGCTATGCGGCCATGGCCGAAGCCGGCTACTTCCCGAAGAAAGAGCTAATGACGCTGCGTAAACTTGGTTCGCGCCTCCAGGGTCACCCGGAGCGTACCAAGTTGCCCGGACTCGAAAACACCAGTGGACCACTTGGCTCTGGCCTCAGCCAAGCGTGCGGGATGGCCCTGGCCTTGCGCATGAACAAACAGCCACACCGTAACGTGTACGTAGTAATGGGCGACGGCGAGCAGGATGAGGGCAATGTCTGGGAAGCGGCGATGCTGGCCGGAAAATACCGGCTCGACAACGTGATTGCCATCACCGACCGCAACAACATCCAGATTGACGGTTTTACCGAAGATGTCATGCCGCTGGAAGACTTCCGTGGCAAGTGGGAAGCCTTTGGCTGGCACGTCATCGAGATTGATGGCAATGATATCGAAGCCGTCATCGACGCCTGTGCTATGGCCCGGGCTATCCATGAAAAACCGGTTATGATTGTGGCGCACACCATCCCAGGCAAGGGCGTTGACTTCATGGAGAATGATTTCCACTGGCATGGCATGCCACCGAACCACGAACAAGCCAAAGAGGCACTCCACGAACTCCGCACCCTAAAGGGTAAGATCCGAGGTGAACATGAATAAACGCCCACTTATTGCTGCACTAGCAGCCTTTACGATCGCTTTTTTTGCACCAATCTGGAGTGTGGCAATCGCCTTGTCGGGAACGAATAGCGACACGCAGCAATACGGCGGAATACAGACTGCTGTGATGGGGGTTTTTAATCTTCTGTTCGTTATCCCATCACTAGTATTCTTACTTATTGGGCGCAAGAAACAGTCGTTTTATACCGTAAGTATCGCATTGTCTATATGTAGTATTGCGGCAATGTGTGTATGGGCGTTTGGAGCATCATCATGAGTGATTTGCATCTGAAAGATATTGCTAAAAAGCTCGAGGCGGAGCCGATTCGTAAGGGGTTTGGGCGTGGGCTTAAGAAGGCTGGTGAGCTCGACGTGAATGTCGTGGCGGCCTGTGCTGACCTGACTGATTCGACGCAGATTAGTATGTTCAAAGAAGAATTCCCTGATCGGTTCATTGAGATCGGCGTGGCCGAGCAGAACCTCGTTACTGTAGGCTCGGGCCTAGCGGCCATGGGCAAGATACCATTTGTCAGCAGTTACGCTGCCTTCATGCCAGGTCGCTGCTGGGAGCAGATTCGCACCACGATCTGCCTGAATGACCAGCCGGTCAAATTGGTCGGTTCACATGCTGGTGTATCGGTCGGCCCCGATGGTGCCACGCACCAGATGCTCGAGGATGTTGCCCTAATGCGTGCCCTGCCAAACATGGTGGTACTCGCCCCATGCGACAGCGTGGAAGCCGAGAAAATGACGCTCGCCATGGCTCGTGACAAGCGTCCAAACTATGTACGTCTGGCCCGCGAAGCGACACCGATTATCACCACCGACAAAACACCGTTTGAAATCGGCAAGGCCTATGTCTACGAGCAGGGCTCAGATGTCACCATCATTGCCACCGGTACTATGACCTACCAGGCACTGCTGGCTGCCGAACAGCTCTACAAGGACGGCATCGAGGCCGAGGTAGTGCACGTGCCGACCATCAAGCCACTGGACGAAGCCACGATTCTGAAGAGCGTCAAAAAGACTGGCGCGGTGGTGACAGCCGAAGAAGGTCAGATTACTGGCGGTCTCGGCGGTGCAATTGCCGAACTACTGAGCGAAAACCACCCGGTGCCTCTTAAACGTGTCGGGATGATGAACCGCTTCGGTGAGTCTGGCGAGCCAAATGAGCTTCTCGAACATTTCGGCCTCGATGCGAAGCATATTCGTCTGGCGGCTCATCATGTCGTAGAAAAGAAGAAATAACGCATGCCAAAGTCAAAACAAACAGCCCAACCGAAACAGTACTTCACGAATATTTCACGCAAGCTGGTGTATAGCTGCTTGGCTGCGTTCGCACTCATCGCCCTCGCACTGTTTTTGTGCGTACCGCACTACAAGCCGTTGAAGCTCGCCAGTACCCAGCAGATCATGGATGCACATCGAGACATCATTCATGCATATTTTGTCAGTGAAACTACCTGTGTCAACGATACAGTCGACAAAGCCACCCGGGTAAAAACCTTCAACAAGTATTTTGCAGTCAACCAATACGCCAATCGAGCCGTCATGCGCGGCTGTCACGATGTTGATACGCTCCTTGCAAAGGACGACAGCGGCAAGTGGCAGCCAGTCGACATCGTCGTGGAGCTGGACGGTGGTCTGCCGGATAGCATTAATAATGCGTGTTTAACGCGAGACATCATCAAACACAATAATCTTGGTTTTTCTGATCCCGGCGTTATGGCCACGCAAGTTCCAAGGTATCAAAGAGTCTGCGAACGTTTAGCAAAACAGAGCTATGTTGAGGTACACTGGAACCAAAGTATGCAATTTCATTTCTAGGGAGGGCGAGAATGGCACTATCATTACAGGAAATTCGGGATAACTGTGCAAAGGCACGAGCCAGCATGGCACGGGCGCGCGCCGAAAAGTGGGCCTTTGGTGCCTTCAACCTTGACGACGAGCCAACACTGAAGGCGGTGGCACTGGCGGCGCAGAAGCTCAAGGCACCGATCCTGGTCGAAGTCAGCCAGGGTGAAGTCGATACGATCGGCCTCGACAATGTTCGTGACATGGTCGACAACTTCAAGCGTGACTACGATTTGGAGATGTACATCAACCTCGATCACAGTCCGAGCATTGAGGCTGCCAAGAAGGGCATCGACGCCGGTTTCGAGTTCATTCATATTGATGTTTCTCAGGCTAACCACGACGCGTCGGACGAAGACATCATCAATGCCACCCGCGAAATTGTCGAGTACGCTAAATTTACCGGTGCGCTGGTCGAAAGCGAACCACACTATTTCGGTGGCAGCTCCAATGTTCACACCGAAGACATTAACTACGACGAGATAAAGAAGACTTTTAGCACACCAGAAGGCGCGAAGCACTTTGCTGAAGCTACTGGTATCGATACGTTTGCGGCGGCGATCGGCAATCTGCACGGGAAATACCCTGTGCCAAAAGTGCTCGATTTAGACCTCCTCCAAAAAATCCGTGATGCAATTCAATGTAACATCAGCCTGCATGGTGGTAGCGACACACCAGGGCACTATTTTGCGAGTGCGGTGCAAATCGGCGTGACGAAGATTAACATCAACAGTGACATGCGCTACGCCTACCGGAAGGCGCTTGAGAAAGTCATGGCGGATGAGCCCGGCGAATATTCGATTGCTAAACTGATCGAGAAAGCCGTAGTGCCAGAAGTTCAGAAGGTTATTGAAGCCAAACTAGCAGATTTCAACTCGAGTGGTAAAGCTCAAGTTTAACTTGCGTCAAGCGTAACCGCTATGGCACAATAAAGAAAATAGCATTAGAAAGTGGTGGGATGAGCGACAGTACACAATTTGACGTCATGAGTATCGGTGACATTGTGACCGATGATTTTATTAAGCTGATCAACGAGGACGCGCACACCTACGAGAACGATCACGGTAAGTGGCTGGCGATGCAGTTTGGCACCAAACTGCCGTTTGACCACCGGGAAGTGCTTGAGGCTGTCGGGAATGCCTCCAATGCCGCTGTCGCTTTTGCGCGGCTGGGTCTGAAGACTTCCTTTGCTACCAATGTCGGTGGTGACTCCTATGGCCGCGATATGATTAATACCCTCGGCAAGAACGGTGTTGACCACCGCTTCGTCACTATCAACCCCGGCAAGATTAGCAACTACCACTTCGTACTGTGGTACAAGGACGAGCGGACGATCCTGATCAAGCATGAAAACTACGATTACCACTGGCCGCACATCAAGCAGACTGAAGTGCCAAAGTGGGTCTACTTTAGCTCGATCTCTGACCACGCCATCGAGTACCACGATGAGGTGGCTGATTGGCTCGACAAAAATCCAAGCGTCAAACTGGCCTTCCAGCCGGGTACCTTCCAGATGGCTGCCGGCACCGAACGGTTGAAGCGCATCTACCAGCGCAGCGAGATTATTTTCCTGAACCGTGAGGAAGCCGTGTTTGTGACCGGTGGTAGTTACGATAACCTACACGACTTGCTGGACCGACTGCACGGTTTGGGCGCTAAAATCGCTGTCATTACCGACGGTCCTGATGGCGCGTACGCTTCCGACGGTCAGCAGCGCCTGAAGATGCCTCTTTACCCTGACCCCGCACCACCGTACGAGCGCACCGGCGCCGGTGACGCTTTCGCTTCTACATTTGTGGCAGCGCTGGCCAAGGGCAACACCCTCGAAGGTGCACTGCAGTGGGCACCAATCAACTCGATGAGTGTCGTCCAAAAAGTCGGTGCTCAGAACGGCCTCTTAACCGAAGAAGAGCTGAACGAGTGGCTGCGTAAGGCACCCGACTGGTACAAAGCGACCAGTTTCTAATACTTCTCACGACCTCTGTAACTACACCCTTGGGCGGTCCGTCCTCCGAAGGGTGTTTTTGCTAGTAGCGGGGTAATAGTATCGGATGGCTAGTTATATCTGTTGTATACCTTTCCGCTTCTGTTAAAATAAAGCATAACTATGACACGCACGTTGTCGGATATCTTGGGGACCGAGGAGCACCTGTTGCAGCAGGGGCTAAAGCGCCTGGAAAGCGCGAGTGGACATGGCAGCGCCGATGTACGCCTCACTGCCGACGTTCTGCAATCGAGCCAACGTAAGCTCAAGCAACTAGGGTTGGATCCGCATGATACGACGGGACAGGAGCTGTATGCGGTGCTCCGTCAGCGTTTGCAGGATGATGATGCACGCTTGCTGGCTGCGCTGCAGCAAAGCGCCGGGACCACTGACATTGTAGCCAGCATTGCGTATGCGCTGCGCACGGCTGAGGTGGCCAAAGGGACGTTTGCCCTCAAATCGACCGTCATAAAAGCGCTGCTGAAGAAGCATGCACCAAAGCAAACAATGCGCCAGCTGGGCTACCGGTCGCTTGACTCGATGCTGAAACACGAACAGTCAGCCAACCTGCTAGCCGCAGCGTGGCTGTTAGAGTCACTTACCTGGCGTAAGTCGCTACACGAACACTACAAGCGACTTAAGCCGGCTGATTTCGAATCACGCGAAATTGCTATACTGGCGCCTGACAGCGAGCGCTGGCAGAAGCTCGCCAGTAAGTTGATAGAAGCTCACCAGCACACCGTAGTAGCCCTGAAAGAATCAGGTACGGTGGTGTTGCTACCATTGCCAGCCGAGATGCCTGAGGTGGTTACGACTGCCACTCTCGCATTGGCACTGCACAGTATGAATGAAATTCGAGCGGCTAGTACGTTCCTGAAACTCTGTCAGGTAAAGCCCGATTTTGGTGCGATCGTCCAGGAGGTAGTGGCCGATGAGCCGCAGTTGGCAACTGAGATGCTTGATCAGCAGGTGCCGTGGCAAATTATTCAGCGCTACTATGCTCGTTTTCGTGAGGCGTTTCGCAGTGAAGTCTTCGAGCCACATATTCAGGAACCAGATCTGAGCTGGCATAGTGTGGAGCAGGTATTGGAATCTATTGAGCCAAGTATGAGCTTCTGGCAAGACACCGCTCACCTGGGCATTATCGACGATCGCCAACCGGTTTCTATGAATCTGCTTGATGTAGCAATCGCTGCCTGTAACCATTTGCCATACGAACAGCGGATCGTCCACTATCTGCGGCATTCCCTGCAGGCAGAACTACTGCTAAAATACCTTAAGCACGAAAACGTTGAACAAGCAGTTCTGGGCCAACTTGAGCCCGCATTTGCGACAGAACCGGTACGGATATAACAAAGAAAAGGGTGGCATGAAGAAATCTCAATATCAGATCTGCGTCTCAGGGGCGGCTAAGGGCGCCAGCGTCGAAGAAGGCAAGGAACTCGCACGTGAGCTTGGGGCGGCTATTGCTCGGGCTGGGCACAGTCTGCTAACTGGCGCGACTATCGGGCTGCCAAACTATGCCGCTGAAGGCTACAAAGCAGCTGGCGGCACTATGAGCGTCGGTATTAGTCCCGCCTCCAGCAAGATTGAACATGTCATGAAGTATCGCTTGCCGACCAAGGATTACGACACAATTCTCTACACGGGTTTGCATTACGTTGGTCGCGATACGCTACTTATTACCTCATCTGACGCAGTGGTGAGCATCGGTGGACGCTTGGGCACATTGCACGAGTTTACGATTGCCATGGAGACGGACACGCCGATTGGCTTCCTGCAGGGCGCTGGTGGTGTGAGCGAGCAGATTCAGACACTCATGGGGCTGGCGCATCCGCTGCGCCATGGAGCGTTCGTGACCTTCAACGAAAACGCGGACAAGCTGATTGCTGACCTAGCAAAATTCCTTGACGAGGAACGAGCCGAGTACCATACTCTGTATCAGTAAACCTTAAGCGGAATTCAGCCTCATGAAAAAACTCAGTCAATCTGGTTTCACTATCGTTGAAACGTTACTTGTACTCATCCTTCTGGCCATCCTTGGCTTTACGGGCTTCTATGTCTACAATGCCCAGCACGATGCTAGTAAGTCGCTCGATGCGGCAAGTAAAACTGTAAACTCCGCCTCGACTGCGCAGTCTCAAAAGAAGGCTGATTCGACGAGCAGTCAAAGTAATGTTAAGTACCTGGATATCAAGGAGTGGGGTGTAAAATTCCCATACACGAGCACGGACACTCTTTCGTATGTGCTTCACACGGATGCTCCCACCAAGTTTGCTGCCATAGTGTCGGCGAATGAGGCGACTAACTTCCCGGGTTGCTCAACATGGGGTGCCGGTTCTATTGACCGCGGATTTGCCACCGACGGGTACTACGATACGACGATTGCCGATGAGTACCGACAGAACCCGGGTGCTTTCACTAAACTAGGTGACTATTATTACTACTACGGACATGACCAAGCGGCATGTGCCCAGAACCCAACTGCAGCAGCTGCCGAAGCTCAAGGTAGCGCCAGCGATTTAGTAAAAGCTATCGTTCCGAAGGTCCAGGCTGATTAATGCGGGCTCGGAATCAAACAGGCTTTGCAGTAGTAGAGACACTACTGGTACTAGTCATTATCGCCATGGTTGCTGGCACCGCCTACTTCGTCTGGCATGCTCAACGCAATGCTGATGCGTCGCTCAATGCGGCAAACAGTTCGGCGTCTAAGATAGTTAAGTCAAATAAACCAACCGCTCAAGGTGAAGGTGGCCCGGGACTTAGCAATTCCCAGCAATACCTCACGATTAAGGAATGGGGCGTCCGGATGAAGCTTAATGCAAGCCAGTCCAGCTTGTATTACAAGGTTAGCGACAGTACACCGAACATAATCTACCTGTCGTTCAGAACAATTACAGCCGTGGCGCCTGATTGTACGGAACTGGCGGCAGTTTCACGGCTCACGCAAGCCGAACAAGCTAGCGCAACAGCACAGCCGAGTGACATGAACGCGCCCGGTTCAATAAAAATCGATAGTTATTGGTACGGATATGAGCATTCGCACGCAGATTGTACTGATGGCACAGACGCTATGCGCGCGGCAGTTGAAAAAGCACAACCATCAAGCAGTTCAGATCTCTACTCTATCTTTAAGACACTGGAGGCAGTATAAAGTATGAGTCACAATAATCATCAATCTGGCTTCGCGGCCATCGAAGCAGTACTCATTCTAGTAATCGTGGCAATGCTCGCCGGTACCGGTTACTATGTCTGGCACGCCCGACAAGCGACTAACCGATCGCTGGAACAAGCGGCAAAGTCCACTCAACAGAAAGTCACCGCATCTGTGAAGCCGGATACGACCGCTCAAAAGATCAAAGACTCGAAAGAAGCTTCCGGCTTCGTTACAAAAACATACGTGACATACGCTACGTCTTTAAATACGACCCACAATGCCTCGACAGCTCTTAATGTAGTCAAAAACGACCTGAGCGACCAACTTTTCGTGACGTTACTTGGCAAAAGCGGTAGCTCTGACCCGCTGCTTTGCGACCAGACGGTGGCCAATCCAACTACTATTGCAGTGATTTCGGTCATACCGTCAGCTACTGTTATTGGTACTAGCATAGAGCTGAGCGGTGACTATGCAGGCAGAGACGCGCCCACCATACAGGCTAACTACAATATCTCAACGCACAAAATTACTGACATAATCTGTCCGTAACCCTACTAAGCAAAGCTTGCTACAATATAAGGATGGCTAAGTTTGAGCTATCTTCTGACTATTCCCCAATGGGGGACCAGCCTGGCGCTATTAAGCAGCTAACTGCTGGTGTGGAGGCGGGCCTGCGTGACCAGGCATTGCTGGGCGTGACTGGTTCTGGTAAGACGTTTACCATGGCGAACATTATCCAGAATACGCAGAAGCCGACACTGGTTCTGAGTCACAACAAGACGCTTGCCGCTCAGCTGTATAGCGAGTTTAAGAACTTCTTTCCGAACAATGCCGTTCATTATTTCGTCAGCTATTTCGACTACTATCAGCCAGAAGCCTACATTGCCCGGAGTGATGTCTATATCGAGAAAGATAGCCAGATAAATGAGGAAATTGACCGACTACGACATGCTGCGACGGATGCGCTGCTGACACGCCGGGATGTGATCATTGTGGCTAGTGTGAGCTGCATCTACGGTATCGGTTCGCCTGGTGACTACAATGATTTGGCCGTGAAAGTGCGGAAGGGCGAACGCCGGGTGCGTGACAAGCTGCTGCGCCAACTCACGGACATTCAGTATGCTCGCAACGATGTCGACTTTCACCGTGGTACGTTCCGGGTGCGCGGTGATGTCGTGGATGTCTTCCCGGCTGGTGAGGAAATGGCCTATCGGATAGAGCTGTTCGGGGATGAGATCGACCGGATCACCCAAGTTGATCCGCTGACGGGCGAGGTGCTAAAGAGCCTGGACCAGCTGACTATCTTCCCGAGTAGTCACTACGTAACACCGCAGGACAAATTGAAGGTGGCGCTCGGCAGTATCGAAGAAGAGATGCAGCAGCGTGTCCGACAGTTTAAGAGCGAAAATAAATTGATCGAAGCCCAGCGCATCGAGCAGCGCACCCGGTTTGATCTGGAAATGCTGCAGGAAACAGGCTTTGTGAAAGGTATTGAGAACTATAGTCGCTACCTGACCGACCGCGAACCAGGGGAGCAACCAGCGACATTGCTCGACTACTACCCAGATGATTTCCTGATGCTGATCGACGAGTCGCACATGACGATTCCGCAAGTCCGTGCTATGTACAGCGGCGATCGGGCGCGCAAGGAATCGCTGGTGGAGTATGGCTTCCGTTTGCCAAGTGCCCTGGACAACCGGCCACTGACCTTCACGGAGTTCGAGAAGCATGTCAACCAAGCAGTCTATGTCAGTGCCACCCCCGCTGAATACGAGCTGTCCCGGAGCCCAGAACCGGCTCAACAAGTTATTCGGCCGACCGGTCTGCTGGATCCACCAATCGAAATTCGGCCGGTTGATGGGCAGGTCGATGACCTGATTGCTGAGATCCGCACCACCATTGCTAAGCATCAGCGCGTGCTGGTGACGACACTGACTAAGCGCATGTCCGAAGACCTGGCGGAATATCTAGAAGAGCTGAACATCAAGGTGGCCTACCTCCACAGTGATGTCGACACGCTGGACCGCACCGATATCCTGCGTGACCTGCGCCTGGGCGTCTACGACGTGCTGGTGGGCATTAACCTGTTGCGTGAAGGCCTCGACCTGCCAGAAGTCTCACTGGTAGCTATCCTCGATGCTGACAAGGAAGGCTTCTTGCGCTCCGAACAGGCCCTCATCCAGACCGTTGGCCGTGCCGCTCGGCATGTCGAGGGTCATGTGATCATGTACGCCAACAACATTACCAAGAGCATGCAGAAGACGATTGACGAGACAACCCGTCGTCGCAAGATTCAGGAAGCCTACAACACCGAGCACGGTATTACCCCGACCGGTATTAGCAAAGCTATCGAAAAGGGCATGCGGCCCGACTTGCCCGAAGAGGCTAAGTCCGCCAAGCTGAACCTAAAGAAGATTCCAAAGGATGAGTATGCCAGCCTTATCAAAGACCTGACAGGCCAGATGGAATTAGCCGCTGCCAATCTACAGTTCGAAACCGCTGCCGAACTGCGTGACATTATCGACGATATCAAAAAGAAACTATAGGTAGGGCAGCGTCTCTTAGGCGACGAGCGATAGACTTGCACGGTGGCCGGCGAGCTTATCCGTAACGAGTGGTCGGGCCAATACATCGGCGATGGTCGAAGGCTCCGCGCCAATATCAAGTAATGCTTGAGCAGTCCAGACGCTCTGGGCACCATTTTCAACAACTTCACGGCGCATCAGAGCCATGTGACGGAGCTTTTCGCCAATAATTCGACCATGGGGGCGCTGTCTTATCTGCGCTTCAAACTCATCATGATGGTTCAGACGATTCTTATTAAAGAAGTTAGCGATGATAACCTGTTCGTTGGGAATGTGTTTGACGAAACTGCCGGCTTCGCCAGCCCAAAGTGCCTTGCCGGAATGGATTTGAGCCAGCAGGTAGTTCGGCGTAACTCCCACAGTGTGGGCCATGGTACAAAGGCGCTTCAAATACGCAATGGGTGACTCGTCGTCCCAGCGCTCTTTTATGCAATGCCCAAACTCTAAGACTTCATCAGCTAGGTCAAGCGGCGTGAGTTTCTGGAGTGTTTCACGCACGCCAGTTTGACGAGCTAGACAGGGATCTTGATGAAAACTGACAGGTACTTCTAGCCCGTATTCTGCGGCATAGGCCGATATGCCGAAGGCGCCCATTGCTCCGCGTGACTTGCCCTCGAGTACGACGGCGCGATCATCATTCATCAGTTGTTCGCGACGATTAAAAGTATAGCCAAGGAGTAAGGTGGCAGCTTCGGCGTCTGCCGAGAGGCTACTCGGAAAAGCGGCTGCTTGGTTGAACCCAACGAGCGATACTTCGCTGCCGCCTGCAGCAATACGGAGAGCATTGAGTGTGTTGAAGCCGTTTACGCGGGTGGCTAGCGCCGTCATCATACCGACTTTGGTGTCGTAGTTCTGATGGCTAGGCATGATGTCACGTTTGATGTGCTGAGCCCCTGTATCGAGCGTAAAAACCGTCGTGAGCATCGAGCGGACTCCCGGATATGGATTGAGCTCAATAACGGGCTCGCTCCAGTCAACGACCTCCGGCTCATGATAGTGCAAGGTGTCCTCGACATGCTCGAGGTCAAAAAAACCCTCACTAACATGAGGGTTATGTAACTCTGTAACGTTTGTGACCGATGGTTGTTCCCCGATGAGGGCAGTCATTGTTTTTCTCCCGCGCTCGCTTATCGTGGAACGCTATCGTTATCGTATGCCCGCATAAGCACTTTGTAAAGAACTTTTTTGTAAGATTTCTTACAATTTGAAGGTCAGGACATAGTATGTGTAAAAAATGTTGATTCACCCCTAGCGCCCAGAACTCCACCAGTGGTATACTGACATGAAATGGCAGATCTTTCTCGTGATGATGTATTAAAATTGGCCCGTCTAGCTCGGTTGAGGCTAAGCGATGACGAGGTCGCACAGTATCAAGACGAACTAACGGAAATCCTAAAATATGTCGAACAACTCGATTCTGTAGACGTTGCTGGTCTGGAGCCAACCAGCCAAGTGACTGGCCTGACGAATGTCACTCGTGCCGACCAAGAAGTCAACTACGGTTACGAGGCATTGGAGTTACTAAAGAACGTGCCGCACGACCGCGTCGAGGATGACCTTATTAAAGTGAAAAGGATGATCGGGTAGATGAGTCAGTGGTTGGCCATTGCTGATATCGCTGCGAAAGTGCAGGCGGGCGAGTTAAAGGCCGTGGACCTCGTCGAGCAGTCGCTCAAGACTATTACCGACCAGGCCGAATATCAGGCTATCATTGCCACGCTCGATGCCAAAGCTCGCGCTCGCGCCGAAGACATAGATGGACGCGTGGCCCAGGGCGAGCAAGTCGGCAGACTCGCTGGTGTGCCATTTATCGCGAAGGATAACTTCCTGGTGTTTGGTTCCGACACGACTGCCGCCAGTAATATCTTGAAAGGCTTTGACGCACCCTACCAGTCAACGGCTATTAATCGTCTGGAGGCTGAGGGCGCTATTTGCGTGGCCAAGGCCAATCTCGATGCGTTTGCCCACGGCTCGAGTACCGAGAACTCTGACTTCTTTACAACCAAGAATCCCCATGACATGGAGCGGGTGCCAGGCGGTTCATCGGGCGGCTCAGCTGCCGCAGTGATGTTAGATATGGCGCCCTTTGCACTAGGTACTGACACGGGTGGCTCAATTCGCCTGCCGGCCAGCTTTACTGGTGCCGTCGGGTATAAGCCAACGTATGGTCTTGTCAGCCGCAGTGGTGTGGTTGCCATGGCAAGTAGCCTGGATGTCGTCGGTCCTATAACTCGCACTGTTGCGGACTCGGCAATCGTCCTCGACGTGATGAGCGGGGTTGACGCGCTCGACAGTACCACGATTGCTAAGGATGAAGCTGGCTACAGCACACTGAGCGGCTCACTGCAGGGCAAAAAAGTTGGTGTTATCAAGGAGTACATGGGTGAGGGGTTGGAGGCCGGTGTCAAGGCGTGTATCGAGGCCGCTATCGACAAGCTGAAGGCTGCCGGCGCGGAAATAACAGAGGTAAGCTTACCGACGCTGCCTGCTGCACTTGCCGTTTATTACATCATCTGTCCAGCTGAAGTAAGCAGCAACTTGGCTCGCTACGATGGTCAGAAGTATGGCTTTAGCCTGGAAAATCCAGCCAATCTGGAAGACAGCTATAGCGGCACCCGTGACGAGGGCTTTGGCGCCGAGGCCAAGCGTCGCATCATGATCGGCACGTATGTGCTGAGCAGTGGCTACTATGACGCGTATTACAAGAAAGCACAGACCGTTCGCACTAAGCTCATAAATGAATTTGCCCAGGCATTTGACTCAGTCGACTTGCTGCTTGGCCCAACGGCACCAGAAGTAGCATTCAAAATTGGCGAGAATAGTGCAGACCCTCTGAAGATGTACCTGACAGACATTATGACCGTGGCCGCCAACTTGGCTGGCGTACCAGCAGTGAGCATCCCGGCTGGCACGAGTCAGGAGCTGCCGGTTGGCTTGCAGCTCATGGCACCACAGCGCGCTGACCGCGCACTACTCGAAGCTGCTCAGGCGGCAGAAGGGATCGTAGTATGATGGACGTCACGAGTACGACTATCGCCGTGATTGCCGCTGGTGCAATACTGGTGGTGGCTAGCGGTGGTGGCTGGTTCGTTCGTCGCCGTCCGCACAAACTGAACCGTGAAGAGTTCAATAGCAAGTGGCAGGCTGCGCAGGGCCTCTGCGCCAAGGAAGATACCTGGCCGCTGGCGGTTATTAATGCCGACAAACTACTCGACGAAGCTCTGAAAAAGCTAAAGTATCGCGGCAAGACGATGGGTGAGCGTATGGTGGCTGCGCAACACGAAATTCAGGATAACGACAGTATGTGGTTTGGCCACAAACTACGTAATAAGCTAGTCCATGAAGATATGAAGAAGCTGAAGAAGAAGGACGTCATGACGGCTCTGATCGGCCTCCGTGAAGCCCTAAAAGACCTGGGAGCGCTCTAGATGATTACTGACGAACTCCGTAAGCAATATAAAGTGACAATCGGTATTGAGTGTCATGTGCAGTTCAAGACGAAGACGAAGCTCTTTAGTGCTGCCGATAATGATGCCCGCGAAGCAGCACCAAATACTCTGGTAAGCCACATTGATATGGGCCTGCCCGGTGCTTTGCCGGTACTGAACGCCGAAGCAGTGGAACTGGCCTGTCGAGCGGCTTTTGCCCTGGGTACGACGCCCCAGAAGTTTAGTAAGTTTGATCGCAAGCACTACTTTTATCCAGACTTGCCGATGGGCTATCAGATTACCCAGTATGATCAGCCAATCATTCTCGGTGGTGAAATTGCTATCGAAGTTGCCGGTGAGCCCAAGCTTATTCATATCACCCGCGCCCACATGGAAGCCGATGCCGGTAAATCGACTCACCCTGCCGGCAAGGATTACAGTTTGGTTGACCTCAATCGCGCCGGTACGCCGCTGCTCGAGATCGTCAGTGAGCCGGAAATGCACAGCGCAGCCGACGCCAAAGCCTATGCCAAGGAACTTTACCTGCGCATGAAGTATGCTGACGTGTCGTATGCGAACCTCTACTACGGAAACATGCGCTTCGACGTGAACGTGAGCGTGAGCAAGACGGATGAGATGGGTACGCGTACTGAAACCAAAAACCTGAACTCTTTCCGCAGCGTCGAGAAAGCCGTGCTCTATGAAGTTGATCGTCAGATTGAGGAGCTCGAAAAGGGCAACGCGATCGTCCAGGAAACTCGTGGGTGGGACGATGCTAAGCAGAAGACCATTAGTCAGCGTACCAAGGAAAATGCTGACGACTACCGGTATATGCCGGACCCCGACCTGCCGCCAATCGTCCTGGATGACGAATTTATCAATAAGATTAAAGCCGAAATGCCCGCTGTTCCTGATGACTATCGCAAGATTCTCGCCGATATCGGTGTAGACGCTAAAACTGCCAGCGATATTATTGCCGTGCCAGAGACTGCTATGACCGTCAAACGCGTCTACGAGACTGCAGATGCGTCACATGCCAAGCGCGTCGCTTTCTGGCTGTTACAACCGCAATCCGATGACGAGGACTCTACTGAAGACACGGCAGAGGTGGTAAATGTCGACGCGCAGTTGATTAAGCTATCGCAGATGGTGGCCGATAACAAGCTCAGCTCCACTGCCGCCAAAGAGGTACTTGCAGAAGTGCTCAAGACTGGTGCCGATCCTGAGCAGGTTGCCGAAGACAAGAACCTTGTCCAGGTATCCGATGAAGGTGCCATCATTGCCATCGTTGACCAAGTCCTGACCGACAATGCACAGGCTGCCGAAGACGTGAAGAATGGCGAGATGAAAGCCATTGGTTTCCTGGTCGGCCAAGTTATGAAGGCTAGCCAAGGCAAGGCCAACCCAGCCATGGCCCAGCAACTTATCAAAAAACAATTGGGGGTATAGTCATGAATAGGCCAAAAGTTACTAAAGCCGTCATCGCCGCCGCCGGTTTTGGTACACGCTTTTTGCCGCAGACCAAGGCCATGCCGAAGGAAATGCTGCCAATTGTCGATAAGCCAATCATCCAGTATATCGTCGAAGATCTGGTGGCGGCGGGTATTCAGGATATCATCATCGTGGGGAGTAGCAACAAGCGGTCGATAGAGGATCACTTCGATACCCCAAGTGAAGACTTACTCGTAAATTTGCGCGCCGGTGGGGCAAAAAAACAACCATATATTGATGAGATCAATGATGTGGCCAATCTGGCTAACTTTATCTATGTTCGCCAAAAAGGCCCCTACGGCACCGGTACGCCCATCCTAAATGTCGCTCACCTCCTTGGCAATGAGCCGTTTATTTACGCTTTTGCCGATGACTTGACGATTGGGAAACCCCAGAATATCTTTCAGCAAATGATTGCCTGTTACGAAGAGTTTGGTGGTCACGTGTTACCCTCGGTGCGTCTCAGTGATCCAAAAGCATATGATATGTACGGAGTGCTTGGCGGCGAGGCAGTACGCGATGACGTGCTGAAGGTGACGGATATTGTCGAGAAACCTGGTGCCGACAAGGCACCGTCTAACTTTGCGGCTGTGACGGGCTACCTGTTCTTGCCCAGCGTCATCCCCTATGTGGAAGCGGCGGCGGGCACCATTGAAGAAGGTACCGAATTCTATGTCACGACCAAGGTGATTGATCCGATGTTGGCGGACGGTGAGGAGTTCTACGGCTTTGAGATCAAGGGTGATCGTTATGACACCGGTGACAAGCTTGAGTATGTGAAAACTGTGGTTGATTTCGCGCTGCAGCGAGAGGATATCGGGCCAGCATTACGTGATCATTTGCAGCAGAAACTCGCAGAGTAAGAATCCTAACTTGCAGGGGTAGCGGAGCGGTGTCATACTAAGTGTATGAATACAGCTGAACAAATCCTCGTCATTATTACGTCGTCACTGCTAGCGATCAGTCTGCTCCTAAGTATCGTGGTACTTATAGTTGTGCTCAGACTGGTTGCGACCATCAAGCGAATTGCCGCCAAGGGTGAGCAGGTTATAGATTCGGCGGAGGCTGCTGCTGAGACGTTTGCTCGCGCAGCGGGTCCCCTCGGCGTGCTGAAGTCTATTGTGAATATTGTCGACTCTGTAAATAAGCACAAGAGGGGGAAGTAGTTATGAGTAAAGATAACGTGGCCAAGAAATTTGCAATCGGAGCCGCAGTTGCTGCCGCTGCCGGCTACCTAGCTGGCCTACTAACTGCACCAAAAGCTGGTAAGGATACCCGCCAAGGGATCAAAGACAATGCTGCTAAGGGTGTAGCTGAGGCAGAGAAGCAGCTCCAAAACGTCCAGGATGAGCTCAAGAACGCCCTCGACGAAGCGTCTGCCAAGGGTGAAAAGCTCAGCAAAAAGGCCAAGGACGAGCTGCAAGACTTGGTTGCCAAAGCCGGTGAAGCCAAGGACAAAGTCACAGAAGTTGCCAAAGCGCTGAAGAATGGTGCAGCCGAGGACAAAGAGCTGCAACGAGCACTCGATGACGCCAAGAAGGCTCTACAGCACCTCCGAGCTTACATGTCCAAGTAGCTCGACGTAAAAACTACCTGGTTTTACACCGTTTATACCCCATATATGGGGTATAATTATAAGTGAACGAGAGGGTAACGACTGGTGCCAGGTAGCATGTCTAAAACAGCGCTTCAGGCGAGTGATTATGTGCACCTGCACAATCACACGCAGTACAGTTTGCTCGACGGCTTAACCAAGCTGCCGGCGTTGATTGATTTTGTCAAAACATCCGGCATGGAAGCAGTTGCCATGACCGACCACGGCACACTGTCCGGTACGGTTGAATTCTACAAAGAAGCCACCGGGAACGGTGTGAAGCCCATCATCGGTATGGAAACCTATGTCGCGGCGCGCACACTGCACGACAAAGACCCCGGCAAAGACAAGCCCAACTTCCACCTCATCCTGCTGGCCATGAATGACCAGGGTTATCGCAACCTGATGCGACTAAGCACCATTGGTAACCTGCAGGGTTTTTACTACAAACCCCGTATCGATCACGAGGTACTCGAGAAGTACAACGAAGGTCTGATCGTCGTCAGTGGCTGTATTGGTGGCGAAGTCGGTGACGCCATGCGTCAAGGCCAGTATGACCAAGCGCGTGATATCGCGAGTTGGTACAAAAAGGTCTTTGGTGATCGTTACTACATCGAGGTGCAGGATCACGGGCACGCTGACCACCCCAGCAAATGGGACGAGCAGGTACGGGTCAACGAGCAGCTGATAAAGCTAGCCGAAGAGCTTGATCTGCCCTGTGTCGTAACCTGTGATGCCCACTATTTGCGGCACGCTGACCAGGAAGCCCACGAAATCCTACTCTGTGTGCAGACGGGCTCCTTTATGAGTGACGAGAAGCGCATGAGCCTGAAAGATTTTGAGCTGCATGTTACCGAGCCGAGTGAAGTTATCGCCCGGTGGGGCAAGGAACACCCTGACTTCATAACTAATACTCGAACAATTGCTGATCGTTGTAAGGTGACACTGGAGCTGGGCAAGATTCTGATTCCAAAATTCCCTGTGCCGAAGGGCGAAGATGAAAAGTCGTACCTAGATAAACTGGTATGGAGCGGTTTGGCCTGGCGCTACGGTGGGGTAGACGAAGAAGTCGCCGCTACATTAGACATCGAAGCAGCCCGCAAAACATTGCCAAAGCATATTATTGAGCGGGCCGACTATGAACTGAGCGTTATCGACCAGATGGGTTTCAACGGCTACTTCCTGATTATTTCCGACTTTATTAACTGGGGTAAAAATCAAGGAATCGTCTTTGGACCTGGTCGTGGCTCGGCAGCCGGTTCCATCATCTCGTACTCCCTCAAAGTAACCGAGCTTGACCCAATGAAATACGACCTCCTCTTCGAGCGCTTCCTGAACCCTGACCGTATCTCCATGCCCGATGTGGACATCGATATCCAGGATACTCGTCGCAACGAAGTGATCCAGTACTGTGTTGAGAAGTATGGTACTGAGCGGGTAGCAAACATTGTGACCTTCGGCCGCATGGCGGCTCGTAATGCCGTCCGTGACGTCTCACGGGTACTACAAGTGCCGTATGCTGAGGCAGATCGCTGGGCCAAGATGATTCCAGCGCCAGTCCAGGGCAATCACATCCCGTTGGCGACATCACTCGAACGCGATGCTGATCTAAAACGCGAGTATGAAACCAACGAAAATGCCAAACGGGTATTCGACCTGGCTGTGCAGATGGAAGGTACGATCCGCAGCCATGGTGTGCACGCTGCTGGCGTCGTGATCGCGCCAACGGATATTGTCAACTATGCACCACTCGAAATGGCGCAGAAAGGTGTGGTGGCGACGCAGTATGCCATGGGCCCGGTCGAAGAGCTGGGACTGCTTAAGATGGATTTCTTGGGCCTGTCTAACTTGACGATTATCAAGAACGCCCTGCGTATCATTAAACGTGTTTACGACACGGACATCGATATCAACAATGTGCCACTCGATGATGAACAGACGTATCAACTATTGCAACGGGGCGATACAACGGGTGTGTTCCAGATTGAATCTGCTGGCATGAAGCGCTATCTAAAAGAATTGAAACCAACGGTGTTCGAGGACATCGTGGCTATGGTGGCGTTGTATCGGCCGGGTCCGATGCAGTTTATCGACGACTTTATCGCTCGCAAACATGGCGAGAAGCGGATCACCTACATGCATCCAAAAATGAAGGGCGCGCTGGAGACAACATACGGCGTGTTGGTGTATCAAGAACAGGTGATGCAGATTTCGAAAGACCTGTCGGGCTTTACCGGTGGCCAAGCCGATACTCTGCGCAAAGCGATCGGCAAGAAAAAAATTGACGTGATGCAGAAGATGAAGCAAGAATTCATCGATGGTGCTATTAAGGAGTCTAATGCAGATCGACCGACCATGGAGAAGTTCTGGAAGCAGCTCGAAGATTTCGCGGCCTACTGTTTCAATAAGTCACATGCCGCTTGCTATGGGCTGATTGCGTACCAGACGGCGTATCTGAAGGCGCATTATCCAGCGGCTTTCATGGCGGCACTCATGACCAGTGACTATGACGATACAGATCGTTTGGCGATTGAGATTACGGAGTGTCAGCACATGGGTATTAAAGTACTGCCACCGGATGTCAATGAATCGTTCGTTGAATTCGCTGTTGTACCAAATCCAGACAATCCCGACGACCGCAAAGCACCAATTCGTTTCGGTATGTCGGCTATCAAGAACGTGGGTACTGGGGCAGTTGAAGAGATCCTCCGGGCTCGTCACGAAGCGCCGTTTGAAACTCTAGAAGATTTCCTGAGCAAGGTCAGTACACGCATTGCCAACCGCAAAGCACTGGAAAGTCTGGTGAAGGCCGGAGCTTTCGATAGGTTCGGTGACCGTAGTACGCTTTTGCACAATCTGGACGTTATGCTGGCCTATGGGTCACGTTTACAAAAGCAGCTCAGTAGTGGCCAAGTAGATTTGTTTGGCAACCAAGAAGACACTGTTGTGCGGGCACAGTTAACACTCGAAGCTCCCGTGGAACGTTTCGACACCCATCAGGCACTGCTCTGGGAACGGGAACTCCTGGGTCTATATCTGAGCCAGCATCCACTTGAACTCTTCGAAAAATTCCTCGAAGAACAGACAATTGCCATCAATACACTTAAACGGGAACATGATGGCCGGGCGGTGACAATTGGCGGTGCTATCACCGATGTTCGTGAGATTACGACTAAGAACGGACAGAAAATGGCGTTTGTGAAGCTCGAGGATCGCTTCGGTGAAATTGAGATTATCCTATTCCCAGGCAGTTTCCAGCAGACGCTCGGGCTCTGGGAGCGCGATAAGGTTGTGCTGGTGCGTGGCAAAGTGAATGCTAAAGACCGCGAGGGCAACATCAGCTCCGATGTGAAGGTCATGGTTGATGACGCGCGCGAGATTACAAGCGAGCAAGCAACAGCGTACCAGACGACGGGCAAGAAAAAGAAAACGCCGAGTGCGAATAAGAAAGTAACCGTAAAGAAAACCGTGCCAAAGGATGAAGAAGTAAGCGCGGCTGACCCACGTCTTTATATTCGCCTCAAGACCAGCGAAAATGCTGAATTACTGCAGTCGCTTAAGCAAATGCTCGACGGCAACCAAGGGGGTACTGAAGTAGTTCTCGTACTCGGGGATGCTGATGCGCGCCAAGCCGTGAAATTGCCAGAGGGCGTGCAATCTGATGAACAGGTACTCGCAGACCTACGCGAACTGGTTGGCGCCGAGAACGTGAAGTTGCACTAGCGAATAACGCCAGCTGAGTGGCTGAGCACGACTGCAAGGACGGCCAGTGCGACGAAAAGCATATCGAGCAGTGGGTGATGCAAGATGAGTTGTTCACCTCGCTTGATGACTTTATGCCAGGCAATGCCGTGACGCAGCAGGAATAGCGCAATCGCGCCAGTACCAATGAGTGCCACAGCTAAACCGCTCCATGGGGCTTTACCGGCGGTTAAGAGTTGGGTTCGACTGACATGTTGTTGTTCGGGCTCCTGGACATTCTTCAGCTGAGTATTCGAGGGGACAACAATGTCGGTTGAATTGGCGGGATTAGAGTTAGGGGTTGGAGTGGGGTCGCTGGCTTGTGTGGGCTGGGTGTCTGCGCCTCCCGAGCCACTGGCAGCACTCCCACCAGATGACTGCTGGGTCGCTGTTTGAGTCGGGGCCGGGGTAGAAGGCGCTGGCGGCGGAGCTGCAGCAGCTGGCGCTGGCGTGCTCGCTGGTGAAGCGTACATAGCAACGACAAGTGTCTCGGGCCCGGTACCTTGATAGTTAGCGATATTAATGTATCCAAAACCGACTTCGGTGTAACCACCATTAAGGATATTCGCCCGGTGTTCGGGACTGTTCATCCAGCCAGTTAAGGTATCGGCAGCAGTGTCGAAGCCGTACGCTAAGTTCTCGCCGGCTAACTGGTAGTTATACCCGGCGGCCGTGATAAAGGTCCAGGGGGTCTGCCCATCGGGCGTATTGTGTGACCAGTAATCACGGGCTGCCATGTCGTTCGCTTTGCTCTGCGCAGCATTATCCAGCAGACTGTTTAGCCCCAGTGCGGCCTCGCCGTTGCCAATACGCTGTTGGTTGGTATCGTCCAGTAACTCCTGGATGCTCATATCAGTTGCATATCCTAGTACCGAACCATGCCCTGGCAGCCAGCTGACATTACTGAGCAATATGCCGGCAATCACGATGCCGACAATAGGCAAGTAGGGCCAGTACGGTTTGTGGTACGTCTTGCTGTGCCGGTGGTGTCGACCGGTGTTTTTCTTGTGATGGGCGGGTGGTTTGAGCGGAGCTACAAGTGTCATATGGGTTGTTTGTTTTTGCTAATTTTAACTAATTATACCATAAGCAGGTCAGGAGAAGCGACAATGATAGAGCGCCATGGCAGCGGCTTGCACGACATTGAAGGATTCTTTCTTACCGAACATCGGAATCTCGACGCTGGTATCACAAAGCTCTAATACTTCGGGCTCAACTCCTTCAACTTCCCGGCCCACCAGAAGGGCAATTTTGTCTGGGACCTGGAACGTCGCCAACGGTACGGAGGTCGCGGACTGTTCAACGGCAACGATACTGAAACCATCGCTCTGTAAGTCGGCAATCGTTTTGAAGACATCTGCCTCATGCTGCCAGGGAATCAGCGTCTCGGCATCGAGGGCAGTTTTATGAATTTGTTGGTCAAGCTTGCGGGCAATGTGGGGCAGACGGTCGTCGTTGGGGGCGAGCGGATAGGGAGTATAGCCGGTCATGTATAGTTTGCTAACTCCAAGTCCCTCGGCGGTTCGCAGCAGCGAACCAATATTATGGGTGCTGCGCAGATTGTGGGCGATCAGAATAATGTTTCGCATACACCTACTATACCGGCACCAGCGTAGACAGGCATACTGCTCATGCTTTATGATAGGGGATATGTCTCAAGACGCCCGTGCCGACGAGGAACTTTCCACCCAACAGCGAGCCCGTATATTAGGACTCGACTATGCCGATACCTTCCATATGGCTGAGAAGCCACTGTACAAGGACCTCCTGACTCTCAATGAACTCAGGAGTTTGCGCATTGTGCCGCTGCGGGTTGACCAAAATAACATCATGTTCGGTATCACGACCAGTACGTCACAGACGACCATGAATCAGCTGCGACAGCGCTTTAGTGATCAACGGGTCGGCTTCGCGATTATCTCCGACGCTGGTTTCCGCGACTACATGGCGCTGTATGATCCCCCAAAGCAAGTGGTTTACCAGGATATCAATATCAGTAATGCTGGTTCCGACCAGATGGTTTCCCAAGTCTCCCAGACGCTCGAGCAGGTGCGAGCCGATGACATGTTGGCCTATCTGGTTGAGCAAGCGCACGGTCTCGGGGCATCTGACATCCATGCTGAGTGTCAGCAGGGTTTTGTGCGTATTCGTTTCCGTATTGACGGTGTGCTGCATCCGATTGCCAAGCTGAGCTATGAGAAGTATCGGCTGCTCGTATCGGCTGTGGCGAGTGCGGCCGGCATATCTACCTCCGATCCCGATGCCCAACAAGGGCACATTGCCCAGCATCTCAAGATGGCCAACGGCTCAGAAGTAGATGTAAACGTTCGTCTCGAAACGGTACCAACTATCAACGGCATGGACTTCGTGATGCGTCTGTTCAACATGAACCAGGATATGTACAACCTCGACCGCTTGGGCTTGTTGCCGGCTGAGCGAGCAGTCGTCGATGATATTATCGCCAAGCCGAGCGGCCTGGTACTCGTCGTCGGTCCAACTGGCTCTGGTAAAACCACGACGCTGTACTCCATGCTTAACTCGCTCAACAACGAGGAGCGCAAGATTATCACCATTGAGGATCCAGTGGAATACGCGTTCCCGGGTATTGTGCAAATATCGGTCGCTAGCCAGAACTCTCAGGAGCTGAACTTTGCCGAAAAACTACGTGCTATCTTGCGCCTAGACCCCGATATTGTGATGGTCGGCGAGATTCGTGATAACGACACGGCCAAGACAGCGCTGCAGGCTTCGCTCACTGGTCACCTCGTCCTTAGTACCTTCCACGCCAGTTCTGCCTCGGCTGCTTTGACGCGCCTGAGTGATGTGATCGGTCAAAACCCTCTGTTCGTATCGGCTATTCGACTTGTCCTGGCACAGCGGTTGGTTCGTCAGCTGGACGATGCTCTTAAACAGCCTTACCAGCCCACCGAGGCTGAAGTTGCCAAGATTCGTGAGATTGTCGAGACCCTACCCGAAGGAGTTGAACGGCCGGATCTGAATAACCTGCAGCTGTTCAAGCCAGGAAGCTCCCCCGAAAACCCCTATGGCTTTAAGGGTCAGATTGCTATCCGAGAACTCTTTATGATGACCGGTGAAATCCGTAAGTTACTCGAGACGACCCATACGGTGATATCAGCTCAGGAAATCGAAGCTGCGGCTATCAAGAGTGGCATGCGCACCATGCTTCAGGACGGTATCCTCGAAGTCTGCGCCGGTCGCACCACCCTAGAAGAAGTCTTCCGCGTCGTCGGCTAAAGTCTACCAGAGAGGGTTGCAACAGATAAGAAAATAGTGTAAGATGGTTCGGATATGGAAAGTGTGATCTCAAAAATTAATGCGAAGTACCGCAAGTCGGCTGTTGTCGACGTGCGCAGCGGTGACACCGTGAAGGTACATCAGAAAATCCGTGAAGGTAACAAAGAACGTGTGCAGATCTTTCAGGGTCTGGTTATTCGTACTGACCGCAAGGGCAGTCACACCAGCCGCATTACGGTCCGCCGTATCGCAAGTGGTATCGGCGTAGAAAAGAGCTTCTTGCTCCACAGCCCATTGGTGCTGAAGATTGAAGTTACTAAGCGTTCCAAGGTTCGTCGTAACTACCTCAGCTACATGCGCGCTCGCACCGGTAAGTCAGCTCGTCTGACTGGAATGGCGTTTGACGCAGAGGCTGTAAACAACATTCACGACGCTGCCGCTGAAGCTGCCGAAGCAGAGACTAAAGCTGCAGTTGCCGCCGAGGCCGAGGCTAAGGTCGAGGAAAAGGCTGCCGAAGAAGCAGCTAACGAAGCTAAGGTTGCTGAAGCTGTCGCTAAGCACGAAGCCTAAGTTTTAGACAAAGCACAACCAAGCTCCGAGCGATCGGAGCTTTTTGTTTGCATGAGTAGGGTAAAATAGTAGACGTGATAACGGTAGGCATTGATGAAGTTGGTCGTGGGTCATGGGCTGGGCCAGTTGTAGCTGGGGCGGTCGTGCTTGGCACGCCGATTCTGGGCCTGAACGATTCCAAAAAACTTAGCAAAGCTCAACGCGAAATTCTGGCCCTAGAGATCAATAGGAATGCTCGGGCCGTCGGCCTTGGCTGGGTAGATGCCAGCGAAGTCGACGCTATCGGTCTGACAGCAGCCGTTGGTTTGGCTATGCAGCGGGCACTAGAACAAATTAACAGCAACTTCGATGAAATCATTATTGATGGCAATCTCAATTATTTTCCGAATGATGCCCGGGCAAAAGCCGTCATCAAGGCTGATGCAAGCGTGCCGGCCGTCAGTGCGGCCAGCATCGTGGCCAAGGTGGCGCGCGATAGTTATATGGCAAATGTCGCCCACCAGAAATATCCAGAATATGCATTCGACAGACATGTGGGCTACGGCACGAGCTTGCACCAACAGATGCTAAAGTTATATGGAGTGACCGAACTGCATCGCAAATCATACCGTCCAGTCCAAGCAATCATGGCGGCTATGGTATGACCACATTTACGACTGGTCGGCAGGCTGAAGCAGCTGCGGCTGACTATTTAGAAAGTCAGGGTTTTAGGGTCATCGAGCAGAATTATCGCACCCGCTGGTGCGAAATAGATATCGTTGCCAAAAAAGCTGAAATTGTCTATCTGGTTGAGGTAAAATATCGCAAAACTGATGACTACGGTGCCGGACTCGAATATATTACCGCAAAGAAGCTCCGCCAGATGTCCTTTGCGGCCGAACTTTGGCTGACCGACCATTCGCACACAGGGGGCTATCAGCTAGCGGGTATCGAGGTCAGCGGCACAGACTTTACGATTACCAACTTCATCGAGTCGCTCACTGACTAATTGAAGAATTGCTGGACACTCGATAGGTCACGCTGGAGCCAAGCAGCGCGGCTCGTGATTTCTTCTAGGCCGATCTCAATGTTGCGCTTCAAAGGTACTTCTGTCATTTTCGGCTCAAAGAACTCGCGGTAGCGTGTGCCCTGCGCAGCAGTATTGCAGGCCATGGCGGCATAGCGAGGCAACATGTCGTATGACTTATCGTTGCTGTATGTTTCAACGATCCAGCCCCAGTTTTCGACCATCCACTCCCAGGCGACGTCACCACAGTAACGACTGCGCAGGAGATAGATCAGCCAACGGTCGGCATCTTGCGGCTTTACGAGTGAGGCATCGGTAATGCGCTGCAGCAACATGTCGGCGGTTTTGGGGTTACGGGTAGCGGTCAGGGCACCGCAAATATCCGCCTGGAGGTCGCTGTTACTTGTGCTGCGGTGCAGATCGAGCAAGTAGTCGATTGCTTTGGCATCACCCAATTTGACGGGCACACCGAAGACGAGACTTCGGAGTTCGGCGTTTACCGCACTGGCATCTTGCTGGTAAGCGGCAAACAGTTTTTTGGCCTGCTCGATGACGCTCGGCTCATCGGCATATGCGGCGAGGCTAATAATGGTGGCTCGCAGCTTGCCATCGGCCAGTGATTCGTCCGACTTTGGCTCCCAGCCGAGACGTGCCAGTTCGGCTGCGACGAGCGAGCGGATAAAGGCTTTGATTTTGTCTTCCAGGCCGTCATCGAGGTTCACGAAGCGACGGGCTTCGGCAATGATCAAGCTAATCATGTCCCAGACCGGCTCGGAATCCTCCTGTGCATAGGCCTGCAGCAGTTCCAGAACGGTGCCATAGGCACGCAAGCCAGCCCGGGCAAGCATGCTGGCATCATTCAGCGCCATGAGCCGTTCACCGTTACTCAGCTGCTTTGAACTGATCTGTTCTCGGAGCTCAGCCTGCTGGGCCGGCTGCGTATAGTTCACGATGTAGTGACCGTGGGCACCCCTGTTAATAAGCACAATGTCGTTGTCCTTGACGTCGGTTGTAATAGTCCGGCTGTCAAGCAAGGCGGGTAACTCTGTTGTCCCGTCGAAAAGCGGTACCGGCCACAGGCGGTCGACATCGATCTTGGCAGGATTATCCAGGAAATGTTGTTGGCTGAGGGTCAGCTCAGAATCGGTCTGTGAAACCGTAATAACCGGGAATCCCGATTGCCGTAACCAAGGATTCATGAAGGCGCCAACATCTTTACCGCTGGCTTCACTCAGGGCTGCCCAGAGGTCATCACCCGTCGTGTTGCCATACTTGTGCTGCTCGAAGTAGGCACTGAGACCCTTGCGGAAAGCAGGCTCACCGATGTACTGCTTCATCATGTTCAATAAACGGCCACCCTTGGCGTAGACAATTGATGGATCAAAGAGCGTGCTGATTTCGTCAGGGTGTTTCACTTCGACTCGGACGGATTGTACGCCGGGTGTGGCATCGCGGCGCAGCGCGCTGAGGCCTTCATTCGTCACAAACGTGTCCCAGACATGCCACTCGGGATGCATGCGGTCGGGGGCTTCGTATTCCATGATGTCGGCGAAGCTTTCATTCAGCCAGAGGTCATCCCACCATTTCATGGTGACGAGGTTGCCGAACCATTGGTGGGATGTTTCGTGAGCCACAACTGTCGCAATGTATTCCTGAACGCTCTGTGCAGTGTCGCCGGGGTAAACCAAAAGGGCTCGCTCGCGGTAGGTAATGAGTCCCCAGTTTTCCATGGCGCCGCTGCTGAAGTCCGGGCAGGCCACATGGTCGGCCTTCGGCAGCGGGTAATCAACGCCGAAGTAATCCTCGAAAAACTCGATGGATTGTTTGGCAATGTTGAGCGAGAAGTCGAATGAGTTAGCCGGTTGGGCCACGGTGCCCCAAACGGCCACATCGGTACCACGCTTAGTCTTGGTGGACTTGCTGTGGAGTTCACCAACTACGAATGCTAACAGATAGGTGGACATGCGTGGGGTAATGGCAAACTCGGTGACACGGCGACCATCACGGACGTTTTCGGACAGGGCTGGCATGTTACTGAGGGCCACACCTTCGTTGGGCGTGTTCAACACGAGCGAGAACGTTGCTTTGGCTTCGGGCTCGTCGATACAGGGGAAGGCTTCGCGGGCGTGGTGGCTCTCGAATTGTGTCATGAACAGTTGTTTATCGGTGCCGTCGTGCTTGAAATTACAGGGGTAAATACCGGTCATGCCGTCGGTAATTTTGCTCTCGAAATGTACGAGGAGGGTATATTCGCCAGGATAGAGCATTTCGTCGGTGTGGATGCGCACCTCGTCCAGGCTGTCCTGATTGTTCACCCGTGCCGTTTCGTACGCTTTAGGATTTTTCTTGTCACTGCGGCGGATGTGCGCCTCGGTAATCTTTAATCCTTTTTGGTGCAGGGTGATGCGTTGGCTTGGCCGGCCAGTTTTTTTGCCAGTCAGCACCATGCTGCCTTTGAAGGTCATGGTTTCTGGATAAAGCTCGAGCGCCAGGTCATAGTGACTCGGTTGAAATTGATCGAATAGTCGCGATACAGTTTTCCCCATCTGTATAGTTTAGCACGAGGAGCTGCCTGAAACTGTGGTGGGATAATCAATGAAACAGGGAAATATGACAGGTAGTATGGGCACGGAAGGAAAGGAAACGAGGACGATGTCCAAGACCAATGCCCCGTGCGCACACTACCTATCATATGTCCCCCAGGACGTGGTCCGGGTGGAGTGAGTTGGACAGCTTAGTGGTGCTGCCCGGGGTGGGGGGCGGGGCGATTGCACATGCTCTCGTAGGGGTGAGAGCACAAGCCGTGCTTGGTCATGTAGAGACTGAGCGGTCGCAGCGCATAGGGTGCAACGAACAGTACGAAGAGCATGACTGCGACCATCAAGCTGATCAGCTGAATGACCTGCTTTTTGGTGTAAGCTGCTTCCTGCGTTTCGGTTTCCATTGGTACCTTCCATGTGTGTTCGGGCGATTGCAAAAGGTGGAACTTAAAGGCTCGAGTGAGACTAAGCACTCAAGTTCCACCTCTGTAATTACAGAACACACATACTACCTGTCAAAGTGCTTTGGAGGCAAATTTTTGCCTCGACAAAACTTGACTATTATATCATAGATAGTCAATTATGCCTAGAGCGCTACGCTATGATGCTGAAGGGGCCTGAGTCGGAGGTGTCTGATTGTCGTCCTTCTGCGTAATTGCATTCATGACGGCAGCGGCTGGGCTGGTGGCCGATGAGCCAAAAATATTGTGGCTGAACTCTTGGCGGATTTGCTTAATCTGAGAGCCGAGACTAGCACCACCAGGGAGCGTCTTGGCGAGGGCGCGGCCACTCTTGAGGAGCTTCCAGCCAAAGATGATAGACAGCAGGCGGATAGTGAAGGTAAAGAGCGAGATGAGCGCTACGATGACACCAACGAGCGGGAAGAGCTTAAAGATAGTCTTCATGGTTGCGACGTCGGTGGCCCACTTCCCGGGATCATTCGGGTTGTAGTTAATAGGCAAGCTTGAGCCAACAGCTTTCTGACAGTTGCTGGTCGAAGATACGGAAGACGGAGAACTGTAGTCGTGGCCTTGCACCGTGTATTTTGCAGTCAGGCCACAGTCACCACCGTTCGTGTTGCCATTGCTGTCACGGGTAACTGGACTTGGCGCACCAACCGAGACGACCGTCGCTGTTGTAGTGGCGGTCATTTTATTGATGCCAGTAAGGTTTCCAATAAATGGCCCGAGAAAGATAAAGACCAGGCCGAAGATAATGCCGATAAACGAACCAAAAATACCCGGACGCTTCTTGCCACCGAATGGGTTGTCGATGCCGATAAAACCATCGAGGATGAGCAGTCCGCCAACAGCTTCTTGAGCGGCCGCGAAGGTCGCCGGGTCCTTTTCTTTATATTGGTCGAGAAAACTACTGGCTTGGGCTTTGAGGGCGCTGAATTTAAACATGGATACCTCTAATGTTTGTTGTAGTAGGCCAGACTATACACCTGAGGACACCCTGAAGTAAATAGGGTCACTTTTGCGTTTCCTGACAGCGTGCGTTATACTGTAG
>DATMTN010000013.1:0-6079 GCA_035564115.1 Candidatus Microsaccharimonas sp.
TATTGCAGCAGACTATAGTTGAGCGCCGTAACTTATGCAAGCATAAGAAAAACCGGCCTGGTTGAGGCCGGTTTGACTTTGTTGCGTTGGCAAAAAACTAACGCTTGGTGAACTGGCGTTGCTTGCGCGCGCCCTTGAGACCGAACTTCTTGCGTTCCTTGTCACGTGGGTCACGGCTGAGCAGATCAGCGCGCTTCAAAGTATTCTTGAAGTCTTCGTTGATCAATACCATAGCCTTGGAGATGCCGAGACGAATTGCTTCGATCTGACCATCGTGGCCACCACCGTTCACACGAACGGTGACGTCGAACTTACCAGTGTTCTCGAGAACCGTGAACGGCTGCTCGAGCTTGCCGAGGAGGTGCTTGCTATCAGCAAAGTACTCGTTGGCTGGCTTGTCGTTAACCGTGATGTTGCCCTTGCCATTCATGACACGAACACGAGCCGTAGCGCTCTTGCGGCGACCGAGGGCGTAGAAATAGTTGTTTGCAGCCATGACTACTTACCTTCTTTCGTTAGTGAAATTACTTCTGGCTTCTGAGCCTCGTGCTTGTGCTCGGCACCAGCGTAGATCTTCAGACGAGCCAGACGCTCATCGCGCAGCTTGTTGACGGGCAGCATACCGCGGATAGCGTGCTCGATAACCTTGGTGGAGTCGAGGTTCAGCTGTTCCTGGAGCGTACGTTCGCGTAGACCACCGGGGAACCCACTGTGGTGGTAGTACTTCTTGGTCTCGAGCTTGGTCCCAGTTACTTTAAGTTGGTCAGCGTTGATGACGATGACAAAGTCACCGCAGTCGATGTGCTTAGTAAACTGTGGCTTGCCCTTACCGGTCAGCAGAGTTGCGACCTGAGTACTCAGGCGACCAAGGTTAACCTCTGAAGCATCGACAACGTACCACTTGCGGATAACGTCGCTTGGCTTGGCGCTAAATGTCTTCTGCATTACTTGGTCTCCTTCTTCACCGCAGCCTTAGCTGGAGCTTTAACGGCTGGCTTAGCAGCGGCTTTTGGCTTCTCGGCGGCAGGTGCAGCAGCTGCTTTGGCAACTGGCGCCTCCTTTAGGTCATCAACAAAGCTGACACGAGCCAGCTGAGCATTGTCGCCACGACGAGTAACCGTACGGGTTACACGCAGGTGACCGCTGTTGCGACCCTTTAGCTTTGGCGCGATTTCGTCGACCAACTTGTGGGCGCTTTCAATCGTGTGCAGGCTACTGATGATCTGACGTCGGTTGTGCAGATCACCCTTCTTAGCCTTAGTGATGAGCTTCTCGACGTAAGGAACAATTTCCTTAGCCTTCGGCAATGTAGTTTCAATTGATTCGTATTTGACGAGGGAGTCAGCCAGACCCTTCATGAGGGCTTCGCGCTGGTCGCGTTCGCGGCCAAACTTCCTACCTTTATATCCGTGACGATGCATCTCTTACAGCTCCAGTTCCGCTAGTTTCTCTTTGACTTCATCGAGAGCCTTGCTACCGAAACCCTTGAGGTCACGCAGTTCTGCGTCGTTGAGGGCAAACAGGTCCTTGATGGTGTGAATGTCGTTGTTAATCAGGGCGTTGGTAGTACGAGCACTGAGGTTCAGGTCTTCGATGGACGTGTTCAGGGCAGTTGGCTCGTCACCCATAGCGCCGTCAGCCGTAACGCCGGTGGTGTCAGCAACTGGTGTAGCAACGCGAGTCTTACCAGCCAGTGAAGTGTACTGGTTGACGAGGATAGCCGCAGCTTCCTCAAAGGCATCGCGTGGCGTAATAGAACCGTCTGTATCAACGGTAATGAGCAGCTTGTCGAGATCAGTAACCTGACCGACACGAGTGTTCTCTACCTTGTAACGTACGCGCAGCACTGGACTAAAGATAGCGTCCAGGGCGATGTAGTCGCTCGCCTTCTTGGCAGTACCTTCTTCGATAGTACGGTAGCCACGGCCGATCTCAACCGTCAAGTCCATAGTGAGCTTACCCTTGTCGTCATCGATAGTACAGATGACGTGGTCTGGGTTAACGATTTCAACATCGGCGTTGGTCTGAATATCCTTAGCTGTAACAGCACCCTTACCGCTCTTAACGATGCGGAGGTTCTGGACTTCTTCGCCATAGACGCGGAAGCGGACACCCTTGAGGGCCAGCATGATGTCGACGACATCTTCGCGGACACCCTTAACAGTAGTGAATTCGTGGCTTGCACCTTCGACCTTGAATGAGGTAACAGCTGCACCGGCAATACTGCTTAGCAGTACGCGGCGAAGGGAGTTACCGAGGGTCATACCGTAGCCACTGTGTAGTGGCTCAACAGCGAAGGTTGCGCTGGTAGCGCTGTGGTCGTCAACATTGACGAGACCTGGTGTGTGAATGTGGTTTGACATAACGCTTTCGATTCCTCCCTTAGCGTGAGTAGTATTCTACAATTAGTTGCTCTTTGATTTCTGGTTCAGCGTCATCACGAACTGGCAGGCCGGCAACAGTAGCTTGGAGCTTCTTGCGGTCAACCTTTAGCCAGGCAGGAATGATGGATGGTGCTGGACTCACATCATCGAGCTTCTTGAAGTATTCAGTGTTCTTGCTGTGATCGCGGGCAACGAAAACGTCACCTTCCTTCACACGGATAGATGGCACATCAACGCGAGTGCCGTTCAGCATGAAGTGACCATGGGTCACTAGCTGACGAGCAGCGCGACGGCTAGGAGCAAACCCAGCGCGGTAGACAGCGTTGTCGAGGCGACGCTCCAATAGGAGGAGCAGCGTCTCACCAGACTGACCTTGGCGGCGGTTGGCTTCTTTCATCAGGTTTGAGAATTGCTTCTCGAGCAGGCCATACAAACGCTTGACCTTCTGCTTCTCACGAAGCTGTAGAGCATACTGGCTCTGCTTGTTCAGACGCATGTTGTTGCCATGCACACCAGGCTTACCTGGGCGCTTGACGAGAGCCTTGTGAGCCTTCGGGTGCAATGCGTAACCCTCACGGCGGCTCATCTTGACGATTGACTGTGTATCACGAGCCATGACTAGATCCTCCGTGCTTTCTTAGGGCGTACGCCACCGTGTGGCACGCCAGTTACATCCTTAATAGATTCAACAGCGATGTCCATGCCAGCCATTACGCGGACGGCGGCGTCCCGGCCGAGGCCGACACCCTTGATGAACACATCAGCCTTGCTGAAACCGTACTGCTGCTTGGCAGCCTGAGCGGCCTTTTCAGCAGCGACCTGGGCGGCATACGCCGTACCCTTCTTAGAGCCACGGAAACCGCAGGCACCGGCGCTTGACTGAGTCAGCACGCCACCATTGGCATCAGTGAAGCTGATGATAGTGTTGTTGAACGTAGCTTGGATGTGAACCTGGCCAAAGGCAACGGTTCGCTTGTTCTTTTTCTTCTTGGCTGCACTTGCAGCGGTAGTTGTAGTATCTGCCATATCAATCCTCTAGACCTAGGTCTTGCTTGCCACCTTCTTAGCGGTACCACCAACGGTGACCTTCTTGCCACGACGAGTACGTGCGTTTGTCTTGGTACGCTGGCCACGACTTGGCAAGTTCTGACTGTGACGCAGACCACGGTAGGCTTTGATGTCCTTCAGACGCTTAATGTTGCCGGCGACAACACGCTGCAGTTCACCTTCTACCAGGTATGTTTCGTTGATAATATCTTGAATCCGACCGATCTCGGCATCTGTCAGGTCTTTGACACGAACGGTAGGCTCAACCTTGGCACCCGCGAGAATATCGTGAGAGCTCTTAGGTCCAATACCGTGCACGTAGGTCAAGCTGACCCAGACTTGCTTGTCGGTTGGGATGGTAACACCAGAAATTCTAGCCATACTTAACCCTGCCTCTGCTTGTGCTTAGGCTTTAGTTTATTAATCACGTAAAGACGGCCCTTGCGACGAACAATAATGTCGTCGGGGCTGATCTTTTTGACACTTGCACGTACTTTCATACGGATCAGGCTCCTCTCGAGAGTCAGACTCACTGCTTATATTTATAAATTATTAATACCCGGTTCATTTACAGAGTGGCTCGACCGGAGTGACTGATACACGGGTGTATCGACTACGCAGGATGAGCTACTTTGTAAATGTTCCCTGGAATTAGGACTTGCGGTAGGTGATTCGTCCCTTACTTAAGTCGTAAGGGGTCAACTCAACCGTCACGCTGTCGCCTGGTACGATTCGGATAAAATGCTTCCGCATCTTGCCAGCGACGTGAGCTATAATCTGGTGTCCGTTCTCGAGTTCCACACGAAATTGAGTCCCCGGTAAGGTTTCTACAATTGTCCCTGTGAGTTCGATTACTTCCTTGTTTGACGCCATAAATATAACTAAGGGGTAATTATAGCAGAGATAACAACGTTCTGTAAAGGGTTAACCCGAAGAAAATCTCTGGGGCACGCATACCCGCGGAGATGCACTAGCTTTATGCTACACCCGGTGATTATTTTTGTCGAGTCTTCTTGGCAAAGCTGGGGAGCCAGCGACGCTTCTTCTTGGCGTCGGCATCGTCAGTATCACCGAAGAAATCTGGCTGAGAGTACTGGTCATAGGTAACCATCAGGGCACGTGATTCAACAGCCCGCAAGGTCTGCAGTGCCACCGATACCAAGATAAGGATGCTCGTGCCACCGATGCTGATGTTGGTGTTGACGTAAATCTGGGCGATGATCGGCAACAAAGCCAACACGCCGAGGCTGAGGGCGCCAAACAGCGTCAGACGATTCACGACCCGGCCCAGGTACTGTTCGGTCTGGAGACCAGAGCGAACCCCTTCTAGGAAGCCGCCCTGCTTGTGCAAGTTCTCGGCGATCTCTTTAGAGTTAAAGGCAATGCTGGTGTAGAAGAACGTGAAGATAAAGACCAAGGCAAAGTAGGTAACTGGGTAGATATACGGTTCATAGCCGCCATGCGAAAATGTCGTCTGGCTGGGTGGCTGGAACCACTGGTACAGGTTTGCGCCTAGGTGTGCCAAACGGGTACTGTGGTTGCTCGCGAGCAACTGGCCGACATAGGTCGGTACGCTCAGGAATGCCACGGCGAAGATGATTGGCACCACACCAGCCGTAATGAGCTTAACCGGTAGGACGGTCGTAATGCCGCCGTACGCACGATTACCCTGCACGCGCTTGGCGTAGTTCACGGTCAGGTTGCGCGCCGCTTCGTTGAGCATTACCACCGCCCACGTCACGAATAAGAAGGCCACCACAATTGCCACGGCATACCAGAATGACTTCTCGTCCACTGGTAGATTGTGGCCAAAGACTTTCCAGTGGTGACTCTTGCCAAATACATTGCCAAAGATACTGGCCATGTTAGCTGGCAAACGACTGACAATACCAACCGTAATAACCAGGGAGATACCGTTACCAACGCTCTGCTCGGTTACCAGCTCACCGAGCCACATCAGCAGCATCGAGCCACCGGTAAGCGCACCGACCATCAGGATCCACTGCATAATAGAGGTGTGAGCCGTAATATCACCGACACCACTCTGTTGTGAGGCAAACTGACGAATCAGATAGATAGAACCGATAGACTGCACAATCGCCAGTGGCAATGTCAGGATACGAGTCATCTGGTTGATCTTCTTCTGACCGAACTCGCCTTCTTTGTGCAAAGCTTCTAGCTTGGGAATCGCCTTGGTGAGCAACTGCATGATGATGGAGGCGTTGATGTACGGCCCCATACCGGCAATCAGGATAGAGAAGTTCGACAGTGCACCACCAGATAGGACGTTCAGATAACCTAGGAAGGAAGAGGAATTACTGTTGAAGGCGTTATTCAGGACCTGGCGAAGTGTATCACCATTGGCGATTGGTACGGGAAGTTGGGCCAGGATACGGAAAACCAGCAAGATACCAAGCACCGCTAGAATGCGCTTGCGCATATCCTTGTGCCCTAGGCTTTTGGTAATTATTTTCCAGTTCATACTCTAAGAAAGGTCTCTCGTTCTCGACTAGTATACATGGTCTCTATGGTGAATGTAAGTAGCCAGGACACTATTTTGCAGATAATAAAAACAACGCCTGGCATCGTGAATCTACAAGTTGATTATCGAATAGTGCTGCAGCCCTTCAATAATGCCGCCGGCAAAT
>DATMTN010000014.1:0-46083 GCA_035564115.1 Candidatus Microsaccharimonas sp.
ATGATGAGCCCTCAGCTGCTGACGGCTACAGAGTATTGGTTGATCGGTTATGGCCTCGTGGCGTCACTAAAGAAAAGGCCATGTTGGATGAATGGATAAAAGAGGTTGCTCCTTCACCCGAGCTTCGGACCTGGTTTGGACACAAGCCCGAGCGATTCGAGGAATTCAAATTGCGTTATGAGCAGGAACTATATAATAATCCTGCTCTTGAGCACTTAGCCGAGATTATCAAAGGTCATACATCCACAACCCTCTTGTACGCCGCCACTGATCCAGCGATTAATCATGCCCAAGTGCTCCTGAGCTATGTAAAGGAGCGGTACAGTACATAATAACTTTTATTCTGCACGCGCAAGGGACTATAGCTTGGCGCCAGCAACCCTGTCCCCCCGCCCAATAAAAAAGCCTCACGTTGTGAGGTTTTCTTGTTGGTACACCCGGCAGGATTCGAACCTGCGACACCTGGTTCCGAAGACCAGTGCTCTAATCCACTGAGCTACGGGTGCGCACCGACACATTCTAACAGATTGGAATCAATTCTGAAAACTATCTGTAAAATAAATAATAGTTTTTGACAATACTATGTAATTTGGATATACTGGTGTGTAAGTTTGTCCGCGTTAGGACAATAGTCATAGCAACTAAACCTCTGAAAGGAGTCTTTCACTATGTCTGTTACCAAATTTGCCGCTGCCAGCGTCGACAAGACTCTGGACCAGTCAACAAGTACGTTCAAACACATTTCGGACAGTCTTTTTTCGAGCAGCTCGATTATTGTGCTGCTGATTGCGGTATTTGTTGGCTCGGTTACCGGTAAACTCGCCTCCCTCCTTTTGCGCCGTTTGAGCCGTAGTGTCGGCAAACAGGCTGACGCCGCAATGAGCCTGACGACCGTTAACCGCTTACGCCGAATCGAGACATGGCTTATTCTTTCAGTCGCGATTGTGCGGCTGCTATTTGTCGTACTGGCCTTGTATTTCTGGTGGGTGTTTGAACATCCGAAAGGCCAGGGGACGGCACTTGTGGGAGCCAGCGCCCTATTGATAGTCGTAGTCGGTGGTGTGTTTGGGCCACTGCTACGTGACTTCGCATTCGGGAGCGGTATGATGGCCGAGCATTGGTTTGGTGTCGGTGATTTGGTTACGATTGACCCCAATGATATCCAGGGTGTTGTAGAGCGTATTACGCTGCGTTCGACTCGTATCCGCGGCTTGAATGGTGAGGTGATTTGGGTTAGTAACCAGAACATTTCAAGTGTGCGAATTGCTCAGAAGGGAGTCTGGACGATGGCTGTAGAGCTCTTTGTAAATGACAAAAAGCGGGCCGAAAAACTCGTCGAGCAGGTGAACGCACTGCTTCCAAGCGGCCCTTCGCTGGTGGTTAGGCCGCTTGCCATACATGGTGATGCTAAAGGATCAGGTGGGCACTGGCATATTACGGCTACCGCCGAGACGGCCCCAGGCCGACAGTGGCTCATCGAACGTACGGCAATCGACCTGCTGAAGAGTTTGGACGAGCGGTCAAAGAATCCGACACTCGTGACCGAACCGGTCGCTCGATTTGCCGATAATGATACGGAGCGTCAATACGGACGTGCAGTTACCAATGCCAAGAAGACTCGTCCAACACGGCGTCGGCTAAACAAACCAAAAGCTTAACACGTCAAGTGTTTGATTCTACCGAAGCTAGCAAGGTGCTGTACTATTGATACATGCCCCGTATTCACTCAATAGAGCAAGCCAACCAGCTCCTGCAGCCGTATGTACCGCTTGCAGCGAAACTGACTGGCGAGGATTCGACACTTGATCGTACTCGGCCACTCTTGGCGGCGCTCGGAAATCCGCAGAAGAAGTTACGAGCAGTTCACATTGCCGGTACGAGCGGCAAGACTTCAACGGCGTACTTCATGGCAGCCCTCCTTCAGGGTGCTGGTAAGCATGTAGGTCTGACGATATCACCACATATCGACAGTATTACTGAGCGCGTGCAGCTGGATGGCCGTCCACTGTCCGATGACGCGTTTTGTGCCTACCTGGGTGAGTTCCTGGATATAGTCGAAGAAGGTGGCTTCCAGCCATCATATTTTGAGCTGCTGACTGCTTTTAGTTTCTGGGTGTTTGAGCGCGAGGGAGTGGATTATGCGGTGCTCGAAACTGGTCTGGGGGGACGCTACGACACCACCAACCTTGCTGATAGACATGACAAGCTGTGTATCATCACCGATATTGGTTTTGACCACATGAATATCCTAGGAAACACACTCGAAGAAATTGCCGGCCAAAAAGCTGGCATCATCCATGCCGGTAATAATGTGATTATGTACCCCCAATCTGCTGAAGTAGATGGTGTGATACGCGAGCGGGTAGAAAAAGTTCAAGCAACGTTACACGAAGCAACAGGAACGACCGAAGTTAATTTTGCAGCTGACTTACCAGAATTCCAAAAACGTAATTGGCAACTCGCATACGCCGCCTATCAGCTACTACAGCAACGGGACGGCCTGCCAGACCTTTCATCGGCACAATTGCGGACGACCCAGGACGTGCAAGTACCCGCCCGCATGGATGTTTTTCAGATTGCAGGTAAGAGAATAATCATGGATGGTGCGCACAACGGTCAAAAGATGCACACATTCCTCGCGAGTTTCGTCCACCAATATCCAGGTGTGAAGCCAGCGGTTATGATTGCACTCAAACGGGGCAAGGAACCAGCCGATGTCGTCCCATTGTTAGCACCTTTTGCGGCGCGCATTATTGTTACGGAATTTAATACCGCCCAGGACTTGCCGGCAGTGTCATTTGCTGCCCAGGAATTAGCTGACATATTCAAGGCTCATAACGTTCCGAATGTTGTTGTTGAGCCCGATAATCATCAGGCATTTCAGCAGCTGTTAAATACGGATGAGGATATATGCATTGTCACGGGTTCATTTTATTTACTGAGCCAACTCAGAACGAACGAAGGCCTCACTCACAGTCTCTAGACCATAAGCGAAAATATTTACAAAATCCTTGTGAAATAATTAATAGTCCTAATCTGTGCTTACAGATAAGCTAAGGGTATGGTAAACGTAACGGGGGAAGCAGCAATGTCCAGGGATGCTATCGCATCATGTCACGAGCTGTTGCGTCATCAGGGATACGGCCGCAGTGCATGGTCGACATGGGTTGACACGATGACTGCCTAGGAGCTGCATGCTGCGCGCTGTTTCTTAACACACATACAAGGAGTCTGGATTGGGTGCGCTGTTTTTGGTAGTCCTAGGAAGTATTGTGGGTTGGCTTGGCGCAGCAATTGCTGAAGTCGATGAGGGTGTTTTTGCGCGTATGGGCGTAGGGATAGCTGGCGCTTTCCTAGGCGGACTGCTGCTATTCGTACTTACCGGGCAAGACCCTCTATCCAGCCTCGGCTGGTTGGGATCGTTGCTCGGCATTATTGGTGCGGCAGTACTGTTAAATATTTTTGGCCACCTGCGTGTAGTCGACTACGAGCCACAGGATTCCAGCACAAGCTAAGCTTATTTGCTCATACCGCCCTTACGCCCGGCTTCAACTGCCCGCTTGCGGTTGTATTTAAAATTACCAGGGCTCATCGAGCCGCCCTTACGCCCGGCTTTGCGTGCCCGTGACGGATTATTGGCAAAATTTCCTGGATTCTGGTGTGTCATGGCCATCAGTTACGCTCCTGTAGTTGTTATGGTTAGTAACTGTCATATTGTAGTCAGCTATTCGACTGCTCGCTATAAAATATTCAACTTGCCAGCGTGATTCTTTATAATTAAGCTTAAGGTATGAAATGTTGCCAATTGGCAGGTGATGAGGGTGGCTTCACGATTGTCGAGGCAATCTTGGCGTGTGCGGTATTTGGGATCCTTGTCGGTACAATGTTCAATGCGTTCGTGTCACTCAGGAGGTCCTATACCACTTCGCGTCAGCTCAATGAGATTTATACGGTGCTCAGTGCTTGTCCAGAGGTTGACCGTGCACTGGAGTACGACTCACTTAGTAGTACGACCAACTGCTATCCAAACAATGTTTTTCCGACTGAGGATGGCAGCACGAGCACCATTACCTACACACCCGCGCTGACCGTCACGAATACCTCGTCACTTGCAAGCAACGATCCGCTGTACAATATTCCCGATTCTAAAGTCGTCCAGATAGATGTTGGTTTTCCGCGGCCGAACACTGCCGTGCCACATCTGCAGCTACGCATGCTGATTACTCGTAACGGAGTCGGTCAATTATGATGCGCCGCCAAGATGGTTTCACTATTCCTGAACTGCTTATTATGATGATTGTCACTACTATTCTGACCGTATTGGTGCTGAGCTTCACTATGAGTTACTGGGGTGCTGCTGCTCGTTTGGAGAATGACTCTACGACGCTCGTCTCCCGCCTCAACGCCGGGGATGCACTGCGTGACCAGCTAAATGTTGCCAGCGGACTGATTAGTCAAAACAGTATTGCCGACACCAACGCTGGGGTGGTCGATCCAACTGCCGGTCCTGGCTACTGGCTTGCGTTGCATGCCGTGCCAGGCACAGTGACTACGCCTTCAAGTGGCATAGTGCCAGTATTCTATTTTCAAGCGCCCAGTACTGATACGTCTCGGAACTTCATCATGAATGGGACCCAGTGGTACAGTGACGAGTTTGTGCTCTATCTGGACGGCTCCAGCAAAACACTCAAACTGCGTCGAATTATTAACCCGAGTGCGACAGGCGATCGACTCACTACGACCTGTCCACCTGCGCAGGCCACTGCCACCTGTCCAGCCGATAAAGTCTTAGCTGAAAATGTGTCAGCGGTTGATACACGTTATTTTTCTCGATCTGGTAACACGATTAACTATCAGAGCCAGGTGGAGCTTGATAGCTTCGGTAACCCAGTCGTGCCCACCGTGTATATTGGGCCAGATTTTCCATCGGTTGAAGTTGTTGAGCTAACTGTCCATCTGTATCAGAAATCAACAGTGGGTGGTACGGCTAACACGTCGAATGAAACTATTGTGCGCGTAGCGCTGAGGAATGGCTAAAATATGAAGCGATACAATCAACGAGGTTCAATACTCGTGACCATCCTAACCATGATGATATTCCTGAGCCTGACTATCATGGCCCTGGCTGTGCTAGTAAACAGCAATGTCTCACGCTCGCGAGGACGAGTGCTGCTGCTCCAAGCGCAATATGCTGCCGAATCTGGGGCTGATACGGCAATTGCGTATCTGAACAGTGACCCAGCTGCCAGCTATACGGGGACGGCAAGTGACGTAACACTTATCACGGCAGCCAGTTACAAGGCCACATTCTCAGTTTCGGTAGTAGCTGGCAGTACGGCCAAACAGCGTATTATTACGGCGACGGGTAAAGTCTATTCGCCGAAAAGTGCTACTACACCCACGTACACTCGTAAGATTCGTGTCACGGCTGCTCGCAGCTCCACTACGACTGCCTCCTCACTCGTTAGTCGCAACATTCTGGCCATTGCGAGCTCAGTTAAGACAGTGAACGCTCGCGATATTTATGTTAATGGTTTCCTGATGACCGCCAAAAACTCAACTACATTAATCGCCGAAAATATCACAGTCGCCGGGAAAGATACCGGTGCGGCTAAATGTTCTATTGAAGGAGCGGCGACTCTTCAGAAGCCTAGCAGTTTTCATACTTCAGGGCAGACAAAGACTAATATCACGACCGCCTACAATAACTGCATCACGCCGCCCGGTAATACGAGTAATGCGGACTTTAACGTGACAGCCAACAGCGGTAACGTCTCGACGGTAACCTCACTGTACATACCGTGGAGTCAATATATGGACAGCTCTTATACGGCTGCCAATAGCTGTAGTGACTGGACGACGGGTGCCTCACCCCATACCATTCCCAGTCTCACTGGCAGTAAAAAGACACACTATCCGGATAGCGGTAGCACAATAGCTGCGAGTTGTGGCACGAATGGTGACTTGGCGCTGGGATCTGATCAGTACAATATCACTGATAACGTCCATATCCGCGCCAGTCTTTGCGCTGCCAGTGCGTGTGATCCAACGTTCTATAACCCGACCTCAAACACCTATTTCGTATTCGTTGAGGGCACCATAAACTTTGAGTCGCTACAGACGGCAAGTGGGAGTGGGCCGATTGTCTTTGTAGTCTACGGTGCTGATCCAGCATCGAAAACCAGCATCTGCCCTTACGGTGGCGCTGTATATCTAGGCCAACATGGTTCGACAACTACGAATGCAGCGGCAGCCTATTTCTTGGCCCAGAACGGCGTTTGTCTGGATGGTACGAAGTTCGGCAGCAATCCGGCGCTCGGCGGTATTAGCGGCAAGAACATCTATATCGCGAGTCAATCGGGTAACCCATTTGACCTCCCGCTTGATCCGAACTACCCGGTCAGCCAGATCCCGCTCGACCTATCGTGGCGTGAAACAGGCTACGAGCGTATAAACCAATAAAACGGATACACTGACTATGAAATCTATCTCCCAAACCAAAAAGCATGCTCGACAGCGCTGGCCCGAAGGCGCTATTGTCTACCAAATTTATCCTCGCAGTTTTTATGACTCGAACGCCGATGGTATTGGGGACATCCCGGGCATTATTCAGAAGCTCGATTATCTTAAGAACCTCGAGGTGAACGTTATTTGGCTGTCGCCTTTTTACCCATCGCCCATGGCAGACTTTGGGTATGACGTCGCAGACTATCGTGATGTCGACCCGATCTTCGGTACGTTAGATGACATGGATAGGCTTATAGAGGCCGCGCATCGCCGAAATATCAAGCTATTTGCCGATCTTGTACCCAACCATACGTCGGACCAGCATGAGTGGTTTAAAGAGTCTAAAAAGTCGCGTGAAGGGAAGTTTGCCGACTGGTACATCTGGCGTGATCCACTAGGCTGGAACAAAAAGGATCAGCCGATAGTACCCAATAACTGGATCGATTTGTTTAGCGGTGAGACAGTTTGGGAATGGGAACCAGCACGGCAGCAATTTTACATGCACACTTTCGATGTACACCAGCCAGACCTTGACTGGACGAACCCAGAGGTCCGGGAAGCCTTCAAGGATATCATGCGATTTTGGCTCGACCGGGGAATCGATGGATTTCGGGTGGACGCGATTAGCTTTATGTCGAAGGATCCAGAGTTGCGGGATGAACCAAAGAATCCGCATTACTCAGACGAGGTTGGTTGGAAGTATCTGGCACTTGAGCATATATACAGCATGAATGGTCCGAAATTATTCGACTACCTGAGTGAGATGGCAGCGGTTCTGGACGAAGAAAAATACCAAAAATCGTTGCGCTTCATGGTTACTGAAGCCTATCCGCAGACGCACGAACATGTCAAAGAATACCTCGGCTTTTATAAGGGTATGAATCCGAAAGTTGCTGCCCCGTTCAATTTTGAGTCGTTTAGCTTGCCGTGGGAGGCTGAACCATGGCGAAAATTTTTGCATGAATTCCACCAGGCACTTGATATATTTAGCCCACTAGCAATTTCCAGCTACGCTTTTGGCAACCACGACCAAACCCGCCTGGCGACCCGTATGGGCGATACGGCCGCTCGGGGTGTCGCCGTATTCTTGCTGACTCTGCCCGGGATGGTTTTCATCTACAACGGGGATGAGATTGGCATGCGGAATGGCAAAATACCCCCTGAAATGGTGCAGGATCCTTCTGCTGCTGGTGACGAAGGTCGTGATCCAGAGCGAACGCCCTTGCAGTGGTCCGCGGCCAAAAATGCTGGCTTCACGACTGCCGACACGCCCTGGCTGCCAGTCAGCGAAGATTACCAAACCAACAACATCGCCTCGCAAACTCGAGACCCGAGCTCATGCCTCACCCTGTACAAACAACTCACCAGGCTACGAAATAGCTCTGATGTACTGCGTCATGGTAGTTTTGCAGTTGTCCAAACCGGCAACGAATCGATACTCGGTTTCGTACGGCTCAAAGACGGCAAGGGATACCTAACGCTGTTGAGCTTTTCACCTCAGATTGAAGAAGTGAAAATCCCGGCTGACACTAAGATTACTCGCTTCAAGCTATCATCAGACGCTGAAACGAAACACAAGAAGTCCAGTAACAATATCGTTCATCTACTGCCAAACGAAGCGGCAATTTTTGTGGTCAAGATCGTTTAATCCGACTGCCCCTCGACAATAGCTTTTACTCGATGTTGCAAGATCTCCACGATAAGCGTCTCAGGCAGCGGCTGCTTTACAGTGAACTGTATAGCGCCCTTCGAGGTGGTATACCGCGAGAGTCGACTCTGCAATGCCTCGATGGGGCCGTTGGTCGGGAACAAGCTCATGTGTTCCTCGAAGCCCCAGTAGGCTACGAGGTATTTGCCGCGGTATTTGAACGCCGGCATACCATAGCTAATTGCTTCTCTCGCTTCAGGATAGTACTTTCGTACGATGTGCCGGATGCGCTCCAGCTCGGCACGTTGCGAAGCTGGTAACTCTTTCAGGTATGTATCGACGACGGCCATGCGTATTAGTGTAGCAAACAAAAAGCCCCGCTTTGCAGCGAGGCATTTTGTTTGGAGGGCCAGGAGGGACTTGAACCCTCGACATTCTGCTTAAGAGGCAGACGCTCTAACCAGCTGAGCTACTGGCCCGTCGTTCTCATAATAACTGAGAACTAAAAATAAAAGGTGCGATTGCTGCGAAAGCAACGGAGGCTAGTATAGCAAACTACCCCTGTTTTTGCAAGCCTCCCTGATACATAATTTGCAAACTCTCAGCTAATTCTATAGCATAAGCGGTAAGGAGTACTTACCAAATGATACAAACATTAGCAGATACGTTTACCTACACCACGACAACTACTACGACCACCAGCCCCAATATGGGGGCGCTGCTGGCTATTTACGGTGTCGTGCTTTTAATAGCAATCCCACTGATCATTATTCCACTTTGGAAGATTTATAAGAAAGCCGGTAAACCAGGTTGGGCAGCGATTATCCCTGTCTACAGCACCTGGGTTCTGTTCGAAATCACCGGTTTCCCTGCATGGTGGTCTTTGCTAACTTTAGTACCGTTCGTGAACCTCTTTCCCGCAGTCGTCAGTATCATGGCGGTTGTTCGTCTTGCTAAACTCTTCGGCAAGAGCACTGGCTTTGGCGTACTGGCCATCTTCTTCCCATGGATCTGTTACCCCATCCTCGGCTACGGTAGTGCACAGTTCAATGGTGGCACATCAACAACTCCATTTGCCCCTATGCCACCCCAGCCGCCAATGCCACAAAGTCCCTCGGTTGATGCTCCAGTAAACCCTGTACAGCCACCCGTCGACCAGAACCAGCCCCCACAGGAGCAGTAGTCCGGCTCAATCTGTTACAATAACAGATATGAAGTTACTTAACGGCCGCGAATTAAGCGGATTTATACAAGAGCGCCAAGCACACCAAGTGCGTGGTTTACGCCAGGCTAACGGTGTGAACCCAAAGCTGGCGATAATCCGTACCAATCCCGACCCGGTTGTCGACAGCTACATGAGGTTGAAGCAAGACTATGGCGCCGATATCCTGGTGGATGTTGATGTCCATACTATCGACCAATCGGAAGCTTTGCAGCGAATCATTGAGCTGAATGCTGATCCAACTGTCCACGGCATCATCGTGCAGATTCCACTCCCGGACCCCGCCCAGACGTCAGAAATATTGAATGCGGTTGCTCCCGAAAAGGATGTCGATGGCCTGGCGGCTGAAACGCGCTTTGATCCGGCTACGCCGATCGCTATTAGTTGGTTGCTGGCGGGCTACAACATCGAGCTGGCCGGCAAACACATTGTCGTCGTTGGCCATGGTCGCTTGGTGGGTAAGCCACTCGTGAGTATGTGGCAGGCGAGCGGGTATGATGTGACTGTTGCTGATAAGAGTGTTGAAAGCCTGACAGATGTCACCCGCGAGGCCGATGTGCTGGTCTGCGCTACTGGTGTGCCAGGGCTCATCACGGCCGACATGGTACGTGGTGATGTGGTTATTGTAGACGCCGGTGTCGCCACCGATAGTAATGGTCTCGCAGGCGATGTCGCTCCCGATGTCCGGGAACTTCCCGATATCACCATTACTCCCGAGAAGGGTGGGGTCGGCCCACTGACCGTCTGCGCCCTATTCGAAAATGTCATCTTGGCAGCCCGTCGCAGCTCCGAGGAGGTGTGATGAAGATAGGCGTCTTCGACTCAGGCATCGGCGGGTTGAGTGTCGCGAACGCAATTGAAAAGGCACTGCCGCAGGCCGAAGTTATCTTTGTGACCGATAAAGCAAATTTTCCCTATGCTACCAAGTCTCCCGAGCAAATTTGGCAGGGCATCATACCGATTTTCGAGGGGCTTATCGAGCAGCAGGTTGACGTAATTGTCGTCGCCTGTAACACGGTTAGCACCACGTTAAGCGGTCATCTGCGCGACCGCTTCCCAATCATACCGCTTGTCGCGCTGGACCCGATGGTCAAACCAGCTGCTTTAGAGACTAAATCAGGGATTATAGCCGTCTGCGCTACCCCGACGACACTGGCGAGTCAGCGCTATGCTGATCTGAAGCAAGAATTTGCCAGCGATATAACGGTGCTGGAACCGGACTGTTCAGACTGGTCATACCTTATTGAGAACAATCAGATGAACGAGGCTAAGATTCAAAAGGATATTGCGCCAGCCCTGGAGGCGGGAGCAGATGTGGTGGTGCTTGCCTGTACGCATTACCATTGGATCGAAAACGAGATTAAGGAACTGTCTGCTGGGCGGGCACAGGTTATGCAACCAGAGTCGACTATTGTCGAACAGGTTAAGCGAGTGCTTGGACTGTAGCCTTAAACTGGTTACCACGATCCTTGTAATTTTCGAACATCCCAAAACTAGCGCAGCCGGTAGATAGCAGTACGACATCGCCAGGCTGAGCAGATGCTTGAGCATTCGCAATGATCTCGCTCATAGTATTCCCACCTGGCTGATAATTGCTAAAGCCGGCAGCATCGAGCGCGGTTTGAATGCGAGCCGCTTGGTCGCCAATGAGTAATACTTTGCGGATGCTATTTTCGTGTACGACCTGTGCCAGTTCAGTGTATTGAGCACCTTTGTCTGACCCACCAAGTATCAATATCTTCGGCTGCGCAAACGCTTGAATCGCGACAATTGCGGTCTCGGGAGTCGTGCCAAAGCTATCGTCATAGTACTGCACTCCCTTCAGCTCGCGGACGAACTCCAGGCGATGCTCCAGGCCACTAAAGGTAGTCAATACGGAGCGCATGGCTGCTACGAGGTGTTCGTGGACCATTTCCTCGTGCAGCGCCTCCCAGATAACAGTGGTAGCGGCGCAGGCATTTTGCCAGTTGTGCTCGCCGAGCAGCTTTAGCTCATCGGTTCGACATACCTCTTGACCGGCGATGGTAATAATACCGTTGTCAATGGCCGCCCCAGGGGGTGTATAGAAAGGGACTTTCTGGCCTTTGCCGCTGTTCGCTACATCTACCGTATCATCATTGGCGGCATAGTAGACGGTGGTATCTTCAGGGGTCTGGTGAGCAAATAGGTTTGACTTGGCAGCCATGTATTCGGCCATGTCGGGATGCCAGTTCAGGTGTTCGGGCACAATCATCAGACAGACGGCGTAGTGTGGTGAGTAGTGGAGGTCGATGAGTTGGAAGTTCGACAGCTCTAGTACCACCCAATCATCCGGGTTGACATCGGCCAGGAAGCTGAGTGCTGGCGTGCCAATGTTGCCGCCTAAGTAAACTTTCTTGCCAGTTGCCTCGAGCATTTCGGTAATAAGCGTACTGGTGGTGCCTTTGCCCTTGGTGCCAGTTATGCCGATGACATTGCGTGTTGGGCAAGCTCGGAAGAATTCATTGGTGCCGGTTGTGATCTTACTGGCTACATTTGGATTCTTCTCCAGAATCTGCTCGGGATGCAGCCCAGGAGTGCGTGCGAGAAGGTCGAATGTATTTAGGTTATCGAGGTAGCCCTCTCCGAGCTGCGCGGCCACCCCGTCGGGCACTTGCAGATCAGGGTTCTGGTCGCAGATCGTAATGTCATCGCCGGACGCCTTAAAGTAATCATAACTAGCGCGCCCCTCCACATCAAAACCAAGTAGTGCAACCTTCATATCGATATAGTATGACAGACTTTTAGGCGTCGAGGAGTTTTTTGACGACGTCTTCTACTTGGCGCGGAGTCATGTCGGCTTTTAGAATGACCGCACTGACGCCCAATTCTTTGACCCGGGGAGGAATTTCTTGCTCACCCTTGTTGGTGAGTATAACGACCTTGGTGTCTTTGCCCCATTCGGTTTTGCGCAGCAGTTCGAGCATTTCATCACCGGTCATTTCGGGCATCATAATGTCGAGCAGTACGATGTCTGGTTTCATGGTCTCACACAGAGCCAGACCCAGTTTACCGTTCTCGGCAGTCTCTACTTCGTAGCCATCGGCTTCAAATTTGAACCGATACATCTGCGAAATCGCAGCATCATCCTCAATAATTGCAATCTTTGCCATATGCACTTAGTGTAGCATGCGATGTAGGCGACGGAGGATTAAAATTTGCATAAACTGCTATAGTGAAGCCATAGCTAACAACGAGGATAGAATATGAACAATGCGCTCCTGATAGCTCTCCTGGCCGGGCTCGGCGGAATGATTGGGTGGGGTAGTGCTGACTTTTTTGCGAAGAAGTCGATAGATAAAATCGGCTCCATCAAAAGCCTGGTGTGGGCACATATTTTTGGAACCCTTATCCTATTTACTGCCTTTATGCTTCGGACAGTGTTTCGCCCAGACGGAAACCAACTACCGACAGATGTAAAATCTTGGCTAGGGCTTGGATTCTTCGGCATTTTGCAGATGATCGTTTACTGGATGGCGTATCGAGGTTTTGAGAAGGGGCGTTTAGCCATCCTGAACCCGGTGTTCGCCTCATATTCCGGAATTGTGGCGTTGCTCTCAATTATGTTCCTTGGTGAGCACGCTCGTAATCTGGCGATAATTGCACTTGTCGTTATTTTTGTTGGGAGCCTCCTGCTGAGCTTGGACTTTAGTCAAAAAGGCACGCGCCGCATCAAACTGGCCGCTGGCTTGCCAGAGGTAGCACTGGCTGCTGCCCTGGCAGCGGTCTGGACAATTGGCTGGGATAAATTTGTGAGCGGTCGTGATCCACTGAGCTCAGCCTTCCTGATGTACGGCTGTATGTCGTTGGCTGCGATAGTATTGGCACGTTTGATGCGGGTGAAGTTCTCGGTCATTAATGACCTGGACAAGAATCCACTTTTTCTGGTGGGGCTCTCTGAAGCGGTCGCCTATTTAGCTATAAGCTGGGGGTATAGTCGAACATCGCTCATTGCGGTAGTGGCCGTCATAAGCGGCGCCTTCTCGGTGCCGACGGTGCTATTGGCCTATCTTTTCCTCAAGGAACGCCTCAACACGCTACAGGTTTTCTCAATCATTAGCATTATTGCAGGGGTTGTGATACTATCAGTTTCGTAAGTCCCAAAAAATAAAAAATTCGAGTTATAAAATCTATGTCTCCGAAGGACGCTACACTATTTCATGAGAGTGCGCATCGCCTTGCTCGATCGTTGACTCCTGATCTGCACGATCTCGAGAAGCTACGCGAGCACGTCTCGACTCTGTCGTATCCCACGCCGTTTTTTTTCACGAGTCGGGCCCTACTGAAGCGCAACTACGAAGCTTTCACTGACCTTTTTGACAATGCCGAGGTGTTTTATGCACTCAAAGCCAACTCCGACCCCAAAGTACTACTCTACCTGAATGAACTCGGTTGTGGGTTCGAGGCGGCATCGGCGTTCGAAATAGACTTGCTGCTTGAACTGGGTGTCAATCCGAGCAAGATTATCTACGGCACATCTATCAAGCCTGCTGAGCACATCCGTCGAAGTTTCCAAGCGGGTGTCCATCGTTTCGCGGCAGATTCGCGTGAAGAGCTACAGAAAATTGCCGAGAATGCCCCGGGCGCCAAAATATTCGTGCGTGCCATTGTCGATGATTCGGGCAGTGTCTTTATGATGTCGGAGCGCTTTGGCACGCCGCTCAATACGGTCCAGGGGCTGCTCATGGAGGCACGCGATTTAGGGCTCAAGATGTACGGCATTAGCTTCTATGTCGGTTCTCAAGCGACTGATGCCCGAAAGTGGGCTAATGGTATCCTGGCAGTCCGTCCAATTATCGAAGAGCTATATAAGGACGGCATCGAGCTAGAAGTGCTCAACATTGGCGGTGGTTTTCCTGTCCCGTATCGTAACCACCAACAAGCGCCTGAACTACCAGAGATTGTCGGGCACATCCACAACGCACTGCACCAACTGCCATATATTCCTAAACTACTCATGGAGCCTGGCCGAGGCATAGTAGCCACGAGTACAGTGTTGGTGAGTGAAATCATTGCGCGCAATAACCGGGCAGGTATGCCGTGGCTATGCATGGACGCGGGTATTTACAATGCGCTCTATGAAGCAATGATTCATCAGGGGACTACCCAGTACCCAGTCCGCCCGCTTATCGATCAGGAAGGGGATATATCGCAGACCATGTTTACGCTCTCTGGTCCGACTGGCGATAGTCTCGATATTGTTGCTCGGGATGTCATCCTCCCGGATTACCTGAGTGTCGGCGACAAGCTGATATTTGATAACGCTGGGGCTTACACGATTACGATGGCCAGCCCTTTTAATGGCTTCCCCCCTCCCGAACTGTACATTGGTTGACAATACTATCCATAAAGCATACGGTTAAATAAAGCGAGTAAAGCACCATGAGACGATTAAACACTTTTCAAAAAATACTAATCGCTGTTTTTGTGGGCCTCGTCGCGTTCTGGGCATATATTCAGTTCTCTGGTTCAAAAGCTGGCAATATTAATTTCTGGTTTTCGTTCCTGTTTGGTCTCATTCCGCTCTTTGGCGGTATTGTGGGCATGGTACGTTCCAAAGTCTGGGGCGGCCTCCGTAGTTCGCTCGGTAGGGCCGTGTTCTTTGTGTCGCTTGGGCTCGCCTGTTGGGGACTTGGCGAAAGCATTTGGTCGTACTACAACTTTTTCAAACATGTTGCGGCACCGTATCCATCATTCGCCGATATCGGCTTCGCGCCAAGCATATTCTTCTGGGTAATTGGCGCCAGTTTCCTGGCACACGCCAGTGGTGCTTGGTTACAGCTTAAGCGCAGCCGATCGGCTAAGCTCTACGCTGCGGTAGTTATTGCTGCACTTACGGCGCTATCTTACGTACTGCTTATCCGGGTAGCGCGGGGTAATGTACTGGTGCCGGCCGGCGAGACGCTACTCAAGGTAGTACTGGATATTGTCTATCCGCTTGGTGACTTCCTGGCAGCTATCTTTGCTTTCATCGTCCTGACGCTATCATTCAAGTACCTCGGCGGGTTGTATCGGGCGGCAATTGGCGCCGTACTTCTGGGACTTGGGGTGATGTATGTCGGCGACATAGTATTTTCGTATACCACTACTGTTAATACTTACTACAATGCTGACTGGGGTGATCTGCTATTGATGACTGGTTTGACGCTACTTACCTTTGGTACGTTGGGCCTATCTACGAAACCCGAGATCTTGGTAGCCAGTAGTACGGCTGTGCCCCCAGCCGCACCAGAAACTCCGGTGACTGATCCCTCTACGTCAGCTACTGCTGAACCGCAAGCGCCAGTCGAAACGCCAGTCGAGAATACACCACCGGTTTCGCCAACTGAGCCTGAGCAGGTTGCTACAACACCCGCCCAGGAGGCTGACGAGCAAAACACCGAAGGTGAGGAGAGGTAGCGCTATGGATGTCTACGCCCAGATCGTCGAGAGTATTATTCGCCACCAGGAAGCTATTATTGGTCCAGTTGCCGTCGAGCAGGCTGAGCATGTCCCAGGGTTGCAGGTAAATTGGTCCGAGCACCAAGTAACTGTCAGTGGTGACCCAGTTACGGTTATTGATAACTTGGTCCAGGCCTACAAAAACCTCTTCGGTCAAATTTCCGTTGAGGTCTCCAAGGAAGCTGCCGGCGCCCTGCTGGGTCGCTTGGAAGCTGGCAGACTGCCACAAACGCTCAAATAAACATAAGCAGGGTGGTACCATAGAGCTATGGCAGAAGAACATGTCCCTGTGCGGACAATGGTGACGCGACAACTTAAGCGCCGCAAGCAGCTGGAGCGCGATCTCGAGCACGTCACCACCGAAATGTACAAGCGCAACCGCGAGTTGGCCGATACCAATCAGACGTTGTCGCTCCTGCGGACGATCGACGAGGTAGTGCTCCAGTCGCAAGATTCCCTGAAGGAAGTCTGCGAACAAATCACGCGCTCTATCACCGAAGTCACCGATTACCCAACGATCGCCTTATTCACTCGGACGTCATTCGCCGAAAACGATCTGCATATGTATGGCTGGAGTGTAAAAGGCCAGGACATGCCAGACGACATGTTTGGTCTGCGCCGTACCCCGGAAGTTAATTTGGACGAAGAGTGGCTCAAGTCGCCAGAAGTTGCCAGCGCTCGCCTATCGGTAGGGCACTACACACACGCTGAAATCGCCAAGTTCTTCGGCTGCTCTTCGGCCACGGCAGGCATGCTCAAAAAAGCCGTACCAATCCGCTCGGTTTACGTATTGAAGCTGATTGCCCGGCAACGGATAGTTGGTCTGATGGTGGCAGGATTTTATAACGAGCTCGAAGCAATCTCTGAACAAAGTATGCAACTCCTGGACCGCCTGAGTGAGCCAATCGGTATTGCCCTCGATAACCGCTTGCTATTCGAAGAAAACCGCCGCATCGTGTTGCAGTTGCAGCGCTCCAATATCAAGCTGAAAGCGCTCGATGAGACCAAGGATGACTTCATAAGTATGGCCTCGCATCAGCTGCGTACACCACTCACGAGCATCAAGGGCTATCTGAGCATGGTGCTGGAAGGTGACGCGGGCGAGATAAATGAAACTCAGCGCAAGATGCTCGGTCAAGCCTTCACAAGCTCCCAGCGCATGGTGTACCTCATAGCCGACCTGTTGAACGTGTCACGACTCAAGACCGGGAAGTTTATCATTGAGTCTGCCTCGACTGATTTATCGCAGATGATTGATGAGGAAATGGCGCAACTTACCGAAGCGGCTGCTTCACGTGGCCTGACGCTCACCTTCAAGAAGCCGGCTACATTCCCCAAGCTTATGTTGGATGAGACCAAGACTCGTCAGGTGATCATGAACTTTATCGATAACGCTATCTACTACACGCCCAAGGACGGACACATCAAGGTGGAGCTGAAAGACACGGGCCCGACTATCGAGTTCCGAGTGGTTGACGATGGTATGGGAGTGCCGAAAGCCGAGCAGCACCACTTGTTTACAAAATTCTACCGCGCCGGCAACGCCCGTAAGGCTCGTCCAGATGGTACTGGGCTGGGACTGTTTATGGCCAAGAAGGTAGTGACCGCCCAGGGTGGGGCAATCATCTTTGAGAGCAAAGAGAGCAAGGGGAGCACCTTTGGCTTTACCTTCTCAAAAGCTAAGCTACAGGCGACGAACAGCGATGAAAATACAACAGTGCCCACCACTGTAAGTCATACTACCAAACCATAAGTGTTTTTATGGTATTTTAGGAACGCATACTCCCTATATAACAGGGGTGGCTAGTATTAGAAGGCTAGCGTAGCCATAAGCAGTATAATGGTGCACTAACATTGACAATTTATACAACTTGTGGTAATATGTGACCATGCTCAGCGGTGGGCAAGGGAGATAACTCCAAGAAGGTATCGGGTGTGTACAGTTTACCCCCGTTACTCGTCCATCCGGTGAGAGGACGTTAATAATCAAATCATTACAGAACAGTATACCTGCGCTGGTGGTTCGCCACTATTAGGGCAGATTTTTTGCGTCTTCTAAAATCATATATAAGACGTAAGGAATCTGCTCTGATTGAGCGGTGTAGAGAGGGTTTCGGCCGTCTCACGCGTTAGCTCTCAGCGCAGAAGGTTACCAACCTTTGCATACTGTAGTCTACTACAACCAAACATTTCCATTTGTTTGCACTCATTCCATCCCGGCCCGGAGTGGCTATAGGAGGGGTACTTTACATGAGTACCTTTGCTATAGCCACTCCCATAGGGAGATCGGTGAAGGAGATATTCTAGTACCCTCTAGATACCCTCGATCTCCCTTTAGAAAGGATGGAGATCATGAGCACCAAGAACATCAAGGACCTCAGCGAGCTGCTGGAGGCCGCCGAGAAGGCCGACGCCGCAATCGCGGAGAACGCCACTTCCCGGGCTCAGGAGCTCCTCAAGGAGCAGCGCGAGGCCGAGAAGCGGCACGAGAAGGCCGTCAAGGCAGCCGAGATCAGGGCCCGTGCCCGCGCTCAGCTGCTGCAGGACGAGTCCGCCGTTCGTGACGAGGAAGCAGCCCAGCTGAACAACATCCTCGGCAACGGCGTCGCGAGTTCGCAGTCTGCGCCCGTCGCAGCTCAGCCCGCCGCCCCGGCTCAGGTCGACGACCCCGTTGACCCGCCGACGTCGGTACAGCCGTCCGTCGCCCCGGCACCCGCTGCCAAGCCCGCCATCGACCCCCGTAACTGGGGTTGGCTGGCATGGCTGCTCGCGGTCGCTGGCTTCGTGGTGTGTCTGATCATCGCTCTGGTGATCGGTGCACCGCACGCGCACCAGCACGCTGTCCAGTGGGTGGTCAACATCCTCTGGTACATCGGACTGATGGGCGTCGGTTTCTTCGCTGGTGGCCTGATCGGTTGCCTGCTCGACGAGCAGACCAACGACGGGTCCTGAACAAGGAAGAGCATCCGCTCTTTCTCCACAAACGCGTCACCAACATGAAAAGAGGTGAATCATGACGCGCAACAAATGGATGATCGGCGCACTCGTGTGTGCCCTGCTGGTCGTCGCTGCCTTCATCGTCGCCGCTGTTGGTGATGGTTCGAAGAGCAGTGCACCTGCTGCGACTGACACGCCCTCGGCGATCAAGCCCACGGACGGGTCCAAGCAGCAGGTCAACAAGCACGTCGTCAAGGTCGCGCTGGAGCAGCAGGGTTTCAAGCCTTCGCAGATTCAGTTCGACCCCTCCAAGAAGACCACGGTCCCTGCGGGCAGTGACATCTTCTCGAAGGAGGTTCGTGACCCTGCTACGATGGTGAAGTTCCTGAACGGCGGTTCTCCGCAGGCTCAGACCATCATCAAGCAGGCGATGAACCAGACGGGGGCAACGCGAGCACAGGTACTCGATTCGAGTAACTACGTGCTGGCTCAGCTCAACGCGATGACTGACTGGACGGGTAACACCTACTTCCAGAACGGTCAGATGCAGAGCGCGAGCAACACCAAGACGGACGCCGCCGGTACTCAAGTACTGGTGTTCGTTCCGCCTGACCAGGTTGCCGCCGGGAAGGTCACTTCACTCGCCGTTTGGCGTGTGGCGTGCACCAACCCGCAGAGCAAGCTGCCCAAGCCGCACCCGACCTGTAAGCAGACCGGAGCGTGTTCGCCGAACTGTCACACGACAGGAACGTGTACGCCTTCGAACTGCCATCAGACGGGGACGTGTACGCCGCCGCACCACAAGTGCCCGTGCATCACGCCGACACAGGCTCAGCAGCCCGTGCCCACGCCGCCGCCCGGTCCTGCCGGTGCGCCGTCACAGGCACCACACCAGAACCCGACGGTTCCGGCCAACACGGCGAGTCCCGCTCCCCCCACCCCTGGTGGGTACAACGGCGGCTCGACGCAACAGCCCGGACAGTCCGGATCTCCCACCCCGGTGGTTCCGTCTTCGGACCCCACCAACACGGGAGACCCCGGCGGGTTCTAGAGCCCTGCGGTTTTCGCAAGACCGAGCTGACATCTCTCAAGATGGCAGTGTGAGCGTATTGGCGCTTGAATTTTCGGTCGGTTGTACCAACTACATGCAAAGGAAGGTGACAACAAGTCGCGGAATGGGTCGGATTGGACTAAATAGTTTTATGACACTAGTCATATTTACTCTTTAGTTCTCTCCACCCATTCCGCGCATCACCCCTGATATTGTTTGTAATGATTTGATTATTTCTAGGCGTTAGCAAGCCGTACCTTAACAATCCAGAAACAGTGATAAGCATAAGTATTTACAAAGTAACGTATATATGCTATAATTGTAGACAATAGAAGTTTTGGGCTTCGGGGCAGTGTATGCTGCTGTTCATTTACAATTTAGAGCATGCTATATCTGTACTGAAATTAAGAGAGACTTTAGATATAATCTGTCCAATCTAGGATAAGAAGAGGAGGTGTGAAATGAAACTTTCACGCATGTTCAATAGCCTTCCGAAGAAACTGGCCGCTGCAGCTGTTATCGCCGCTGCAATGGTATTCCCAGTTTCAACGAGCTTGGCTGCAACGACGCTGGCATTTAGCGCCGACACGACAGTTGCTAACGCAACTACTGATGCTGGTACGATGAACTGGGCTTCATCTACCTCAGCTACCTACAACCAAGTTGTAGCTGTCCAGGTTGTCTATGACAACAACGAGGCTGCTGATTCGGGTAAAACCGTCACCAACCTGAACGTTAAGATCAACATCCCAACTACTGCTGGTGCAAGCCAGACAGTTACTACCACTACAAGTGGTGACAACATCAAAACTGTAACCGGTAACGCTCAGGTCAACCTTGGCCGTAGTGATGCCTACCTGCAGTACATCCCAGGTACAGCTACCTGGAAGCACGCTACGACCGCTAATGGTCCTATGACTACCACTCAGAAAGTTTCTGATGACGTTGTTCTAGGTGCTAACGGCCTTAACCTCGGCACGGAAAACCCTTGCCAGGCTGGCTCAGTTGTCGTCGAGGCTCGTGTTATGGTTCCTGGCGTAAGCGTTGACAAGTATGTCCGCGAGAGCGGTACAACCAACTGGGCAACCAGCATCAACGCTAAAGTTGGTGACACGATTCAGTACGAAATTGCCTACAAGAACACCGGTAACACTACCGAGAACGATGTAGAATTCCGTGATCAGCTACCACAGGGCATTACTTATGTACCTGGTAGCACTAAGCTAAAGAGTGGTAACTACCCGAACGGCTTGAACGTAACCAGTGACGCACTTGTTGCATCCAACGGTATTACTACCGGTGACTACGCACCTGGTGCTGCCGGCTACGTCATGTTTGACGCAAAGGTTACTGGTGGTGACAACCTCGTTTGTGGCCAGAACACTCTCCGCAACATTGCCTTCGTTCAGCCTACTGGCATGAACTACTACTACAACACCGCAGACGTTGTTGTAACCAAGCAGTGTGCAAACACACCAACCTACAGCTGTGACCAATTCCACGTCACTGCTGGGGATAACCGTACCGTAACTGTTGACGCCTTCAAGACTTCACAGAGCAACGGTGCAACGTTCAAGAACGCTGTCATTAACTGGGGCGATCAGTCTCAGGCACTGACTACCAATAGTGTTGTTGGCCAGAAGCACACCTACGCTGCTGACGGTACGTACACACTGACTGCTACTGCTCACTTCGATGTGAATGGTCAGGATGTAGCTACTACTGGTAGCTGTACTCAGGTCGTGAAGTTCACGACTCCTGGTACGCCACCAACCACTACGCCTCCTACGCAACTGGTTAACACCGGTGCGGGTAGCGTCGTCGGTATCGCTGCTGTTGTCGCAGTCGTAAGTGCATTCGCTTACAACCTGCTTGGCCGTCGTCTGTCTCGCCAATAATCCTTTGATGGATTGTTGAGCAGCTGTCAAAGCTGTGGATAAGCACTAGCACCATGACACATTTTGTGCTATGGTGCTAGTAGTTCCAAACGAGCAATGACTGACCGCTCTTAGAAACAACAAATATCTAGACACAGCAAACACTGGAATCCCCCATCCCGGGTAACCGTGGGTGGGGGATTTTGTGTATTAAGCGCCAGTACGTATTGTCCCGGCGCCTCTGTTATGATATGATTTATCGGTTGAAATGAGCTTGGCTTGCAAGCTCTACTCATAACGGTCTCATATGCTTCGCATATGTTGCCCAAATCCTCGAAACGTAAAAATATGTAAAACACATTTTGTACGTTTCTGCGGTTTGGTCCCATCGTCTAGCGGTTAGGACACCGGGTTTTCATCCCGGCAACAGGGGTTCGATTCCCCTTGGGATCACCAAAGAAAGAACGTCACTTATGGTGGCGTTTTTTCTTTGGTTAAATTGTTCAGTTTTGGTCGCTTGACAATAGTAAATGCTTATGCTTCACTGCCAATGAAGCTATTAAAACGAGGTATTCCCTTAAAAACCAGAAAGCCTGCTATGACCAGCAAAAAGTCTACCAAGCAACCAGCCAAGAACGTCCGTCGAACTCCTATAAGCCCTGTTCGTACTGGTTCTCGTCGGCCTCGAAGACGCGGCGTACCAAGTATCGTTGCAAATAATCGTTTCTTTGTCGCAATTTTTATCCTTGTATTCGGCCTTCTCGGCTCGTATCTGCTCTGGCATAGTTTTGCCGACCAACCAGTGGCACCCACTGAGGTTCAGTACGCGCCTGGCACGGTACTCATGAAATTTAAGGAAAACGTCCCGCAAGCAGTCCAAGATAAACTATTGGCGCGGTATAGCGCATCTGTTAGCGATACTATTCCGCAAGTTGGCGTCAAAGTCCTCACCGTGCCAGTACAAGCCCGCGACGCAGTAGTTGCAGCGCTTAGTCACAATCCGGCTGTTAAGTTTGCCGAAAAAGATGCCTTGCTACCCCCAGCGACCACGATGCCGAATGACCCGTACTACTATGGTTCTCCGCCCGCCCCTTATGCGGGCAACAGTGCCCAACAAATTTACCAGTGGCCCTTTAGTATGACCCAAACAAACCAGGTGTGGGACACTACATTGGGTTCGCCATCCACGGTGGTAGCGGTGCTCGATACCGGCTTTACGCCCGGTCTGGCCGACGATGGCACCTTTGTCTCCAACTGGAGTGTTAGCAGAAATAGCACCGATGTAAGCCCAGTCTACATCCATGGTGACTATGTGGCCGGTGTCATCAATGCCCGTACTAATAATGGTGTGGGTGTGGCGAGTACCTGCGGCAATTGCGCCGTTATGGGTGTACAGGTTACCACAGATAGCGGTGGCTCGGCTGCCTCGAGTGATCTCGCCAAAGGCATGACCTATGCAGCCGACCACGGCGCTAAATTGATGAATATCAGCTTTGCGGGCACCAGCAGCTCGAGCACCGAGCAGACTGCTGAGCAGTATGCGCTCGGCAAAGGTATGCTGCTATTCGCTGCGGCTGGCAATAACAGCAGCTCGACACCAGCGTACCCAGCCGCCGACCCCGGCGTGATTGGGGTAGCGGCGCTAGGTAGTGATAATTCGTTCTACACCTACTCAAACCATGGTTCATGGGTGCCAATTGCTGCACCTACTACTGTGTATACTACGCTGCCCAATGGCGCCTACGGCGCGGTTGGTGGTACCTCAATTGCTTCGCCATTTGCTGCCGGTGCGGCTGCCCTCGTCTGGTCGGCTGTTCCGCAGGCCACGGCGGCCCAAATCAAACAAGCTATCTTTTCTAACACCGACCCAGTGACCGGTGGCCCATCGGGTTACTCGGTGCAGTATGGCCGCATTAACCCCTACAAGATGCTCCAAGCGTTACGAGCCGGGAGTACAACACCAGCAGCTGATACGACCCCGCCAGCAGCTGTTGTTTCGAATCCAGCCAATGGTGCTACCGTGAGCGGTGCTACCTCGGTGAATGTCACGGCCAGTGATAACACGGGTGTCGCCCGGGTTGAACTCTACCGCGGTACTACACTCATTGCCAGCACACCGACTGCTCCGTACAGCTTTTACTGGGATACTACCACAGTTGCCAACGGCACCTATAGCCTAACCGCCAAAGCCTACGATGCAGCGGGCAATGTCGGCACCAGTGCGGCTATTAGCGTAACGGTCAATAACCAAGTAGCCGACACCACACCGCCGCTCGCAAATCTTACGGCCCCTACGGCCAATGCAACCGTCTCCGGTACCGTAAACGTCGCTGCGAGCGCTACCGATAACGCTGGTGTAACTTCCAGCGAACTCTACATAGATGGTGTCCTGCGCGCCTCGAGCACCAACGGCAGTCTCAGCTTTAGCTGGAACACGCTGAATGAGACCAACGGCTTACACACCTTGCAAACCAAAGCTTACGACGCCGCCGGCAATGTCGGTAGCAGTTCCTTGATTACAGTTACAATCTCTAACCAGGGTGATAAGGTTGCCCCGGTGGTGACTATCACGCAGCCGGGCAATGGTAGTGTCATAACGAACAGCCTAACGGTTACTGCTACCGCCACCGACAACACGGGGGTTACTCGCCTAGAGATTTACCTCGACAATGCCCTCAAAGCCACTACTACTAGTGGTAATTACACGACCAAACTCAACACTCGCAAGCTGGCGAGCGGCACCCACACCATTATGGTCAAAGCCTACGACGCGGCAGGGAATGTAGGCAGTAGCAGCGTGTCGGTGGTGAAGTAGTATAGCTTTTACCGAATCTTTCGTTGGCGCTTCACTCAGAGATTCGGATTACGGTGGTATTATGAAACCATGAATGTCGCTGGGCTCTTCTTCGGACTCTTTGTTGCTGTACTAGGCTATATGACGGCCTGGTTCGTGATCGCTCGACTGACTGATCGGGCTGATGTAGTCGACACAGCCTGGGGATTGGGCTTTGTGTATGTTGCCTGGCTGACGTGGCTCATGGTTGGTAAGCCAGGTGGTGTGCCGCTCGTGGGTGTATTGTTCGTGACGGTGTGGGGTTTGCGTCTAGCAGCGCACATCTTCACGCGTAATCATGCAAAATCCGAGGACCATCGGTACATGGCGTATCGTAAGAAATGGGGTTCGGACTTTTGGCTGAACACCTATATCCGCATCTTTTTGCTGCAAGGTGTCTTGTTACTGAGCATCTCTTCGACAGCTGTTGCCAGTATTAACACCAAGCAGCCTGGTTCGTTTGTGACTGTCATTGGTCTGGTGGTATGGATGGCCGGAATTGTGTATGAAGCAGTCGCCGATTATCAACTACGACAATTTGTGAAAACCAAGAAGCCAGGCGAAATCATGCAGGCCGGACTCTGGCGCTACAGCCGTCATCCCAACTATTTTGGCGAAATCACCAGTTGGTGGGGCGCAGCAATTGTCGGACTGAGTTATGCGCAGTGGTGGGCTCTATTCGGAGCGGGTGTTATTACCCTACTTATCACGAAGGTCTCTGGCGTGCCACTGCTCGAACGACACTATGCCGATAATTCGCAATTTCAAGAGTACAAAAAACACACCTCAATCCTGATTCCACTGCCTCGTCGCTAACATCCGTATCTGTTATACTGAGATGTAAGCATAAAGAGAGTGGGACTCATGAAATCAACAGACACTGCACCGAACGTGCCGCTCATATCGTTCAAGCGCACTAAAATCATCGCGACCATTGGGCCATCGACCGATTATTACAAGACAATTTTGGCCATGATTCAGGCCGGCGCAAATGGTCTGCGCCTGAACTTTAGCCATGGCACGCACGAGGAGCGTATCCACCAGATAGAGTGGATTCGCAAAGCTTCGGCCGAATATGGCAAGCCCGTGGCAATCATCCAGGACCTCCAGGGGCCGAAGATACGGCTCGGTGACTTCGAAGGTATCATAAATGTCGAGAAGGGCCAGAGCCTGACGTTCAAGTACCTGGCTGATTACACGGCAACTGGCTATATCCCGACACAGTACGACCTAAGTCAAAAAGTGAAGCGTGGCGAGCAAGTACTGCTGTACGATGGCAAGGTTCGCACGACTGTTACGAGTGTGCAGGACGGGGCGGTGCACGTTCGGGCTGAGAATGATGGTATTCTCATCAAACGCAAGGGTATGAATCTACCGGATACCGATTTCTCGGGCGATATCATCACCGCCAAGGACCAAGCTGACATCGTGTTTGGCTCAACGCAGGACATTGACTATGTGGCACTCAGTTTCGTGCAGACGGCTAGTGATATCGAAGATTTACGCAAACGTTTGGCGTCATTGGGTAGTACGGCCAAGATCATTGCCAAGATTGAGACGAAGGCGGCAGTCGAGAATATTGAATCGATTGTGGCAGCGGCTGACGCGGTCATGATTGCGCGCGGTGACCTAGCAGTTGAAACACCGTCGGAGAGTGTGCCAATTGTGCAGCGTAAGATTATTGGTCTAGGCGTGCGCTACGGCAAGCCAACGATTGTAGCTACCCAGATGTTGCTCAGCATGACGGAAACACCCGAGCCAACTCGTGCTGAGGTTTCCGATGTAGCGACGGCCGTGCTGGTGGGTGCCGACTGTGTGATGCTCAGTGATGAGACTGCCAATGGCAAATATCCGATCGAAGCGGTCTCGACCATGAAGCGAGTCATCCGCTACACCGAAGCCCACGCACCCGTCCGAGCAGTATTCACTGATGAGCATGAACCAACGCTCCAGTCTGCCATCGGCGAAGCAGTCATTAACCTGGCTGATAACATTCAGGCGAAGGCAATTATCGCCGAGACTAAATCTGGCGCCACAGCTATCCAGATCGCCGCCCAGCGTTCGGGCATTCCACTAATTGCCGTGACAAATATCGAACGTACTGCGCAACAGCTAGCCATCATTTACGGTACTAAGAGTTACGTGCGACCGGTTGACGCGCAGGCTGCCTCGAAATTGACCGATTGGCTACTGAAGCACAAGCTTCTCGACACCGGAGATATGGTTGTGACTGTTTCTGGCCGTCAACCTGGCCTCATAGGTGGCACGGATACGATTCGAGTGCGCCGTCTTGGCGATTAGCCAAGCGTACGTGATACAATAACCATAAGTGTTATAAGGGTGGGAATGTTTACCAAACAAACAATTCGCGACATCGATGTGAAGGGCAAGGTGGTTTTGCTGCGGGCTGACTACAACGTACCTATTGAAGACGGCAAAATTACTGACGACTACCGCATACAGCAATCATTACCGACGGTCGAATACCTGACAAGTCATGGTGCAAAGCTCGTCATATGTTCGCACCTTGGACGACCGGATGGTAAGCCAGATCCAGCTGCCAGCTTATTCCCGGTTGCTAAGCGACTCCAGCAACTGCTCAATAAAGATGTCGAGTTTGTGTCTGACTGTATCGGTGAGCGAGTTGAGAAAGCTGTCGCCACGCTGGAACCAGGTAAAGTGCTACTGCTCGAGAATTTGCGTTTTCATGCCGAGGAAGAGAAGAACGACGAGGCCTTTGCCAAACAGCTAGCGTCTATCGCGGATGTATTTGTCCAAGACGGGTTCGGCGTAGTGCACCGAGCGCACGCTAGCACCGAGGGCGTTACACATTTCTTGCCAAGTGTGGCTGGCCTACTGCTCGAAAAGGAAGTCGATACTATTACAAACGTTATGGAAAAGCCGCAGCGACCACTGGTTGCGATTGTTGGTGGTGCCAAAATTGCTGACAAAATTGACATACTGCATCGATTTATTGATATTGCCGACTTCGTGGCGGTAGGCGGTGCGATGGCAAATACCTTCCTGGTGGCGCAGGGTGTCGATGTGGCCAAGAGTCTTTACGATAAGGAAGACATCTCGTTGGCTCGGGATATTTTGGCTAAGGCTGCTGAGAAAGCTAAACATGCGCCATTTGTTTTCGCGTTGCCGCACGATGCGGTTGTGGCGCACAAGGTAGACAAGGCTGCGCCAACGCGCATTGTCGACTGGTCGGCCCATGTCATTGCAGACATTGAGAATTATCCAAAGCGTCCGCCTGTGGTTAGCGGGCATATCAAGGCTGACGAGATGATTTTGGACATCGGTCCATTCTCGGCCTCCTTCATTGCCGGTGCTATCCAATTGTCGAATACGGTGATATGGAACGGGGCCGCCGGTGTTACAGAAACACCAGCACTTCACGATCCAGTGGGGCCGACGGCCCATGGTACGGAAACTATCCTGGAAGCGATTATTGGTGAGTTTGGGCATAAACCATTTAGCCTAGTGGGCGGTGGCGACACCGTTGGCTACGTGGAATCTCGGGGAGTGGTTGGAAGCTTCAACCACGTTTCGACCGGGGGTGGTGCAAGCTTAGAGCTCATGTCTGGCCGAAAGTTGCCCGGTGTTGAAGCATTATTAGATAAGGATGATGTAAAATAAGCGTAAGCATTATGAAAAAGCCTATACTCGTCGTCGGAAACTGGAAAATGCACCTCAATACACACGAAGCAAGTGTGCTGGTGCACCGTTTGAGCCAGAGCATCAAGACACACCGTAGCGTAGAGGTTGTACTCGCACCGAGTCTACTCAGTCTGCAGCCGCTTAGCGTAGAGATCGATCGGCGCAAATTCCGCCTGTCGGCCCAAGACGCCTACTTTAAGGACGAGGGTGCATTCACTGGCGAAGTCTCCTTTACTATGCTGCGCGATCTGGTGCATTACAGCATTATTGGTCATTCAGCACGCCGCATATACTTTGGTGAGACACTCGAAACCGTCCGGGATAAAGTTCAGGCGGCAGTTCGCAATGAAATCGTACCGATTCTGTGTATTGGTGAGACCAAGGAAGAACGCAATGCCGGCGAGACCAAGCAAGTCATTCACGATCAACTGACAACAGCCCTGGCTAACCTCACAAGTGAAGAGATCCGTGACTTGGTTATTGCCTACGAACCAGTCTGGGCTATCTCGACATTTGATGGTGAAGTTGCCAAGCCCGATGACATGCAACGAGCGATTGACTACATTCGCAAGCAAGTTGAGGCTCTGTATGGCAAACAAGCTGCCCGAGAAGTCCGCGTTCTGTATGGTGGTAGTGTCAACGCCGATGATGTACGAGCGTATCTGTCGCTCAAGGATTGTGATGGGGTGCTTGTGGGAGCAGCCAGCCTTAACCACCTGCAATTTGCTTCCATCGTGAACACGGCATATCAGTTGGCAACTGAGCGGGAGTAGTACAGTGGCGGAGACTAAAGATAAGGTCAAAGATTCCCCCAAAGACTCCAAGGTATTCGATGTGGCTAAGCCCGGTAAGACCGCGCCGCCACTCACTAGTAAGCCAGTCATCGTCACAAATCGCCAAGTCTTAAAGGACCCAATGGTCGTGGACGAGTCCACCCCTGAAACAACAGAGGCTTCCGACCCGACCAAGCCGACCACCGAAGTGCCGGCTGCTACTGCAACGCCCTCATCGACAAAGCTTAAGATCCAGCCTCTCAGTAAACCAGAGGACTTGAAGCCTGTCGAGCAGCCCGTACCCACACAGGATGACGCCGACCCAGACGTTGATTCGGTGGATGACGAAGATGAGATTACAAGTCGCGATACGATCAAGAATGCCAGCACCGAAGAGCAGGAGCTGATTGATAAGAAAGCTACCGAGCATCAGGCGAATCTCGAGAAAATAGCACTTGCGAAGACGTATTATCTACCTATTAATCAAGTGGAGCACCGCCGTAATAAGCACGTCGCTGTTGTAGGTTTCGTGCTTATCGTGTTACTTGGACTCGTTTGGGCTGATGTCGCTTTAGATGCTGGGCTTGTTACAATTCCAGGCCTGAAGGCACCCACGCACCTCTTCTCTAAATAATTCGAGAAGCAATCTACAACAGATAAAACTGCCGCCGCTTGCTAAAATATAAAGCGTGATAGATGACTTATTGACTGGCTTGAATCCAGAGCAACGGCGAGCCGTGGAAACTACCGAGGGCCCACTGCTGATTCAGGCTGGTGCCGGTTCGGGCAAAACCAAGACGCTCACGCACCGCATTGCTTACTTGATCGCCACGCACCGCGCGACGCCATTTAACATATTGGCGGTGACTTTTACGAACAAAGCTGCCAAGGAAATGCGTGGCCGTGTGGCAATGCTGCTAGGCGAAAGCGCCGACAATCGCAGTTTTATGCCGTATATGGGGACATTTCACTCTATCTGCGTACGACTGCTGCGTCAGGACGGCGAGCATATCGGTATTCCGCGTAGTTATGTGATATTTGATGAGTCTGACCGCTTGGCGGCTGTCAAACAGGTGAGCAAGCGGCTCGGTATCGATGAAAAAGCGTTTCCGCCCCGCACGATTGCCAGCCTTATTAGTAGTGCCAAGAATGATCTGATGTCGCCAGAAGAGTACGCTAGTGACGCGGGCAGCCCAGCGGCCAAAGCGGCAGCCCAAGTCTATCCTGGCTACCAGAAAGCATTAAAGGAGGCGGCAGCCCTAGACTTCGATGACCTTATTAATCGAACCGTAGAACTCTTGAAGTCCAAGCCTGAAATTCGCACTAAGTGGCAACAACAGTTCAAATACGTCATGATCGATGAATACCAGGATACCAATACCGCTCAATACAAATTAGTTAACATGTTAACTAATGCTGATAAGAACATTGCGGTAGTGGGCGACGACTGGCAATCAATTTATAGCTGGCGTGGGGCCGACTTCCGCAACATTTTGAACTTCGAACGCGATTTCCAGGATTGTACAGTCATAAAACTCGAGCAGAACTACCGGAGCACTGGTAATATTCTCCGTTCCGCTCACGCTATTATCACCAAGAATCAGCAGCGAAGTGACAAACTGCTCTGGACCGATGCGGGCGACGGTCTGCCGGTGCAGATGGTCCAGGTGACAGGTGAACGGGCCGAGGGCGAGACGATTATCCGCCGTATTCGAGCCGGTGTAGATAGTGGCAAACGACACTACCGCGACTACGCGGTGCTGTACCGCACGAACGCTCAGAGCCGTTCAATTGAAGAAGCCTTCGTACATATGGGGGTACCATACCGGGTCGTTGGTGGGGTGCGCTTCTACGACCGTAAGGAAATCAAGGACATCATGGCCTACCTGCGGCTTATTTTTCAGCCAGAAGATCGGGTGAGCTTCGAGCGTATCGTGAACGTGCCGACTCGCGGTGTGGGCGCTAAGAGCCTGCAGAACTTCTTTGAGTGGCAGGGGGCCAACGGTTTCACTTTGCTTGAAGCGTTGACTCAGGTTGAAGCCTGCGGCATGCTGACACCCAAAGCCCGCAAGAGCCTTGGCGAGCTGGGGGACATACTGGCGAGCCTTCGTACTCTCATGGACGATACGGCGGTGGTTGGACTGCTCGACTCATTGTTACGCCGAATCGATTACCTACACGCGATCGATGATGGTACCCCACAGGGCGAAGCCCGGGCCGAGAACGTTCGGGAACTGTTGAGCGTGGCGCGCGAATACGAAGAGCTGGGGTTGGCTGGTTTTCTCGAGGAAGTGAGTCTGGTGAGTGACCTCGACAGTGCTGACTTTAACGGTGATGCAGTGACCCTCATGACCTTGCATGCTGCCAAAGGGCTGGAATTTCCCGCGGTGTTCATGACGGGGCTGGAAGAAACCATCTTCCCCCATTCACGGGCATTGTATGACCAGTCCGAAATGGAAGAGGAGCGCCGATTATGCTATGTAGGTATGACTCGCGCCCGCGAAGAGTTATATATGGTGTATGCCACGAGCCGGATGCTGTATGGTGGTGTGCAGCACAATCCACCGTCACGGTTCTTGTCGGAAATTGATGCTGAGTTCCAGACGGGGGATACCTATGAATCGAATTATACCTTTGGTGGCGGGTCGCAGAACGAGTACGATCAACGGCCGGCAGATGATTTCAATCAAGAGCCACGCTATATCCCGGAACTAAACGAGGGTGATGGTGTGCGCCATCAGACATTCGGGACGGGAACAGTCGTGGACGTGGATGGTGACACAGTGACGGTGTATTTCCGCGGCAAAGGTGCTCGTAAGCTAAACATCGCCTTTGCACCTCTGGAGAAATTGTAGTGTTCAGGAAGCTTGGCTTTATGGTGCTGTGGCCAGGTCTGTTTGTGTATTTTCTGGGGAGCAAGCGGACCCGCGTGATTATTCAGCACGGCAGCGAAGTACTCCTCGTTCGTAGCAGCGGCAGATACTTTTTCGATCGTGACTCCTGGACACTTCCAGGTGGTGGCATCCAGCGAGGCGAGGAACCGATAGTGGCCACAGTGCGAGAGACGCACGAGGAACTCGGCATTAGACTAGAGCCAGACGCGCTCACATATATCACCAAACAAAAGAGCGGTGATAATGGCCTGCAGTATATGGCCTATTTCTTTCGTATCATGCTCAACACAAGGCCTACTCTCACCCTATCGCCAAAAGAAATTCGTGATGCCCAGTGGTTTACCCTACAGGCAGCCCAACAATTACCACTCAAGCGTGAGGCACACCAGGCCCTCGTACTTTTAGCCGATCAGTAGTGATTTGCTATACTGGAAAGTACCCAGCGGCAATAATAAGGTGGTGGGCGCCCATGTTCAACCCGCTTTTGTTATGAATCCATTCCATCGAGAGCCAAATAAGCTACAACGTCTGCTGAAGCGACAGCATAAGACGCAGGTACGTCGTTTTAAACGACTCCATGCGCATCCGATTGCCGTGCCAGCGGCTACCTTCTTATTTCTGACGGTGCTGACCCTGGCACTTGTATTGGTGCTGAATCGTCATCAGGCGCCCGTGCCGAACGCCTACATTGTGATTATCAAGCACGATCACGCGACGCAAATTGTCCCCAGCAGGGAGCCAAACGTCGGATCACTGCTCGCGAAGCTTAATATCAGGCTGAACCAGGGTGATGTTGTCGAGCCGGGGCTGAAGACGCCCATCAATCAGGAGGATTTTCGCATCAATGTCTACCGAGCCGTACCCGTACAGGTGGTAGATGGTGGTCATACGACATTCACCTTCAGTGCAGCTACGACGGCCAGAAGCATTACTACGCAGTCGGGTATCACGACATTTGCCGAGGATGAGGTCAAGACTGCACCGATTCAGAACTTCGTAACCCAAGGCGGTATCGGTGAGCAGGTTGTCATCAACCGCTCGACACCGGTTAACTTTAATCTCTACGGTACGCTCACCACGACCCGTACACATGCCAAGACCGTCGGTCAATTTATCCAGGAAAAGAAAATCAAACTTGCCAAGAACGACCAAGTGTCGCCAGCAGTGGACACACCGCTCACTCCCGGTATCCCCGTATTTGTGACCCGCACCGGTACCAAGCTCGAAAATGTCACCGAACCGATTCCTATGCCACGCCAAGTCATTCAGGACGATAGCTTGGCATTCGGTACTGGTGCCGTACGCCAGGCCGGCTCACCTGGTGAGCAAATTACGACCTATGAAGATGAACTTCAGAATGGCGTCGTCATCGGTCGAAAACTCATCCAGACAGTTGTGACCAAGCCAGCCGTTACCCAGATAGAAGTCCAGGGTACCAGCCTGAGCGGTATTAAAGCTGATATGGCGTTGGCCGGTATCGGTCCAGGTGACTATAGCTATGCGGACTACATTATCAGTCACGAATCTGGATGGTGTCCGACCAAGGCCCAGGGTGAGCATTATTGCCCGGTGCAGCCAGACAACCAGTTTACCTCTGCCGGCTATGGGCTGTGTCAGGCAACGCCCGGCACAAAGATGGCTACGGCTGGTGCCGACTGGGCTACAAACCCTGTTACCCAGCTACGCTGGTGTAATGGCTACGCTGTAGCTCACTATGGTTCCTGGGCTGCTGCCTACAATCACTGGATTAACTACACGTGGTGGTAGCGTATGAGTGAGCCTATTCCTAAGAAGTCCCTGGGTCAGCACTGGCTGCACGATGAAGCTAGTTTGCAGGCGATGTGTGACGCCGCCGAAGTCACCGACATAGATACGGTGCTCGAGATTGGACCAGGTCTGGGCACACTCACGGAGCTACTGGTGGGCCAGGCTAGGGAAGTGGTGGCAGTGGAATTCGACGAGCGTTTGGCAGCCGAGCTGCCTGGCCGCGTGCACTCGCCTAGTTTGACGGTAAAGAATCAGGACATCTTGAGCTTTGACTTCACGGCTCTACCAGCCGACTTCAAGGTTGTTGCCAATATTCCGTACTACCTTACCAGTAACCTTATCCGGGTGTTGTCCGAGACACCAAACCAGCCGAGCGTAGCGGTGCTGCTTATCCAGAAAGAAGTCGCTGAGCGAGTCGATGCTGTGCCTGGCGACATGTCACTGCTGAGTGTGACAGCGCAGTTTTATTGGCAGACGGGCAGGGGACCGCTTGTACCGGCGGAGCTCTTTACCCCTCCCCCGAAAGTTGACTCGCAAATTTTGGTGCTACAACGGCGTCCCCAGCCACTTTTCCCAGATGTCGATGCCGCCAAATTCTTCCGACTTGTAAAGGCTGGGTTTCACGAACGGCGCAAGAAGTTGCGCAGCAGTTTGAGCGGGGGTCTGCATATGTCCAAGCCAGATGTCGAAGCCTTGCTGGCCAAAGCTAATATTGATGCGAACCTGAGAGCCCAAGCCCTGTCACTCGAAGATTGGCACCGCCTCTATCAGGTGGTCAACTAGTTCCCTCCTCTAATACTTGACGTGTTAAGTATTGGTGTGATAAACCATAAGCAGAAAGGTTTATCACTATGCCAGAAACCCCCCAACTCATTCATTCCATGCTCCATCACCTGTCGGCTGTATTCGCCCGCGAATCCGACCAGATCTTGCAGGAACAACTCGGAATAGGGCTATCCCAGTTCAAGATCCTTGATACACTCATCGAGAACTCTGCCATGCAGCAGCGCCACATTGCCCTGCAGCTTGGTCAAACTGAGGCCAGTGTGAGTCGCCAGATCAAACTGCTCCAGCAAAAGTCCATGGTCGAAACTATGCGTAACCCTGTGAATCGTCGTGAGCACATTACGACCCTCACACCACGGGGTGAGCGTATTACTGAGGCGGCTCAGAATGTTCTAAGCAATTTCCAATCTAGTGCCCTCGAGGATATGCCAGACAAGCAGCAGACCCAACTCCTCGCGCTCCTCGCTCGTGTCCATAAGTAGGATATGGCTACTCGAAACTGGCAATCTTCTCCAGGACTTCATCTAGGGCATGCAGCTGCGCATACGGCCATGCGGTCTCATTGGTGAATATATCCGGGAATTCCTGCATTGCTGTTCGTGCCAGCGTTACAATGTAGGCCTTCTCTACATTAATTCGTGGGTCCCAACGTTCTCGGCCAGCCTTTGCGGAAAAGGCTGAGAAAGCTGGTTTTACCTCTGCGCGATCGTGTAGTTCGTAAATATCATCAAGTGGGTGATACTTTTGCCCAAAAAAGTTTCGGCGTGTATTCATAGCGTATGCACCAATCCAGAAGCGCATAAAACTATTTGGCTTTGCCTCTTCAGCCAAGACATCATCGTATGGTTGTAGCCTGTCGGGATGGGTCCTAATAGCGATTTCGCCTGCCTTGTGGCTTACCGTGCGGTATCTTTGCCCCGTGGCAGACTCGACTACGCCAACCACTTCTGGTTCGGCAAAATCAACCCAGAGCAAGAAACCATCACTTTCATCAAGCCACAGCTCGGCTTGCGCTGCCTCGGCAGTTGGCTTACTAACCATCGCTAAGGCCGTGGACTTACCCCCGTCAGGATATAAAAAATGCATACGAGCTTCGTATGCATTTGCGTCAACGACGTCCTCAATGGTTGGTATGGGTATCTTGAGCTTGCTCATGATCTCCTTTCTTCGACGAAATACGCGCGAATTTTTCCAAGTTTATCACAGTCGTCAATTACCACCAAGTTACTAGCCAAAATGCTTATATTTATGCTATAATATGCTTTACGGGGCTGAATTTTAAGCTCGACGTTGGACTTTATCGGTTAGATCAGCAGGTCGCTTGTCAGCGTATAGACGAATTTTTTAACTGCAAACTCAGTTAAGCAGAACTTGCTAGCTGCTTGGGGCAACTTCAAACTTGCACCAGCTCGCGACGCAGTTCTTGCAGCCTAATTTAGACTGCAGCGCTCAATACGACTTCAGATAGTACGAAAGCGTTTTATATCTTCTGGATGCTCAGATAGAACTATTCGACCTATTTGCTAAGACTAGGATTGCTGCGTAGGAATGTTTGTTCGCTTATATACCCTACGCTTAAGACAGTAAAACGAACTATGCCTGTAGACGACTAACCAAGATAAACCGGCGGACGCGGGGGCAGTACCCGCCAGCTCCACCAAGAAAAGTGCTCGACATATACGGTCGAGCTTTTTTCTTGGTTTTTAGATACGGAGGCCTACTCGATTAGGGCATCTACCTCTCTACGCGTATACTAATAGGTAACGTAATTAGCCCAGCAGCCAAAGTATTTTAGTAGGGCACGCTGGCAGCAGAAAGCTACTCTCATGTCAAAAGACAAAGGCCGCAAGGAAGTAAAGAAACCTAAGCAGGCTAAAGCGTGATGGCGGCACCGGTGCGAGCCAAAGACCGTGCCCACCCTGTCGCTCTCTCCGCCAATGGCAAGCAGGTCTACGCACATCTTATGCAAGCTCCGCTCGCTGCCAGCGTCAGTACTAATCCACACCTACTGCATCTGGCAGAAGAAGTTATACTGTCTACCTCACTCGCAGGTCCACATGTACACATTGAGCATGACATGGGACATTCTATCGGACGGAGTGAGGTAGTGACGACTACTGACGTGGACACCGTGTTCTACGCCCGCCAATCAAAGACGGGGGGGTTTACCCGATTTGTTAAAAATCGCCAATCTGCTCCAACGCAGTACATCACCATTAAGCTGGTGCGTGACGAAGATGATGAATATGAGCTAGTAAGCATTTGGGTTGGCAAAGACTTCCCTGAAGCCCCAGATCATGCCGATGCTACAAGCGAAAGCACGGAGTATTGGTCGAACCATGCTATTACATACAACGGTCAGCCTATTATTTCGAGCACCCTTACCAAAGTCTGCCCCTACTAGGTTTTGGCACCTCCCGGGCTCGCTGGTCTTATCTGGAATTGCAAGCTCGGGGCAAGCACTCTAGAATACTAAGTAGCAATGTTGAAAAACAGATATGTCTTCTGGGGGTTTGCAGGACTTTTGATAGTTGGGCTATTGAGTGTCGGCGGTTGGTTTGTGCTAAAGCACGGTGACACAAAGCAGGCTAACGTGGTGGCTAGTGGTGCTATCGGTGGGTCACAGGATGTCTCGACGAATGAACCACAGACGATAGAGGGTGGTAACGTTGGCTCTGGTATAACCATTGACGGCAATGGCACGGGAGGTCAACAGAGCTCGGGCAATGCTGGGACTTCGGCGAACTCACTGCTCGACCCCGCGACGTTTGCTCAGTACGACAAATACAAGGATGCGCAGGCAACTTCGTATGTTGATCTGCAGCCAGGTACTGGCACGGCTATTGCCGCTAGTTCGCAGGTTGCGGTGGTCTATAAGGGCTGGCTGACAAACGGCACATTGTTTGACGAGACAAAGACCGGTAGCGATGGTAAGCTCCAAGCCTTTAGCTTTGTCGAGGGCCAGCATCAGGTTATTGCTGGCTGGGAAGAGGGTTTGCTGGGTGTAAAAGAGGGTGGCGTACGACTACTGATTATCCCACCGGCACTGGGCTACGGCGCAACCGGCCAGGGCCCGATTCCGGGAAACTCTGTCCTAGTGTTCCAGGTTCAAGTCGTGCAAGTGAAGTAATGAGGAAAGGGTGGGCGTGAACATAAAGAATCTGGATCTGAAGATAATCGGTTGGCTACGCGTATCATTCATGCCGCTGGCCCGTATTGCGATTTTTATTGTCTACTTTTACTTTGGCATCTTAAAGCTGATGGGTCAGAGTCCCGCTTCACCCTTGGCACTGGCACTGACTGCTAAGACCATTGGCGCCAGCCATTTTGACCTGGCCTTCAAGATCTTGGCGGTCTACGAGTGCTTAGTAGGGGTACTCTTTTTATTTCCGAAGCTCACCCGAGTAGTTATACCACTGCTAGTCGTCCACGTGATTATCGTTTGTTCACCGCTCGTGCTGGTTGGTAATCTGGCCTGGGTACATCCATTCGTGCCAACACTCGAGGGTCAGTATATTATCAAGAATGTATTGCTGATCGCCTTGGCAATAGGTGTCGCCGCCCAGACTAAGCCCTTTGCTGCCAAGACGAACAAAAGCCGCTCCCGGAAGAGCGGCTAAGGTATTTGGCCTACATACACAAGGCTACAAGAGAGGTCTAAACGACAAGTACCTCGCTCGCCGTTACACAATAACCTTGTCCGTTAGATCTAGGACTTTTCAAAGATTACCTCCTCTCTATTTTTAAAGTTTCTAATTTTATTTTAGTACTTATGCTTGGACCGTCAAGCATTTTGTTGTCAGGACCGACTATGCGATATCATACATGATATGAATTTCGATGAACCAACCTTGCCTTGTGCTGAGAAACTCAGCTTTGACACTCGTCAGCAAGCCCAAGCCGCGGCGACAGTTGCTGCCTACCAGCACGGCACGAAGCTCAAGCCCTATCTCTGCCGCCACTGTCAGTTGTGGCATCTAGCTAGTGATTACGATTCGTAAGCCCATGAGCTATACTTGAGGTAAACATAAGCACTCGAGGAAAACATGCAAGATATCGTGCTAAAAACACAAGGACTAACCAAGGCGTATGGGGACTTCAAGGCACTGGACCAGCTGGATCTCACGCTACATAAAGGCGAGGTGCTCGGTTACCTAGGGCCAAACGGAGCCGGGAAGACCACGACAATCCGATTACTCCTAGGGCTGATTAAGCAGACGGCCGGTAGGGCTACCCTGTTTGGGCTGGACGTCCAGAAGGAAAAAGTCGAAGTACACAAGCACTTGGCATATGTACCAGGGGAGGCGGCATTATGGCCCAACCTGACCGGTCTCGAGACACTTAACTTGTTAAGTAATATACATGGCAGTGTGGATGAAGCGTATCGTGAAGAGCTGATTGAAAAATTTGAGCTGGATGTCCACAAGAAAGTTCGCGCCTACTCTAAGGGCAATAAGCAAAAAATAAACCTGATTGCGGCGTTGGCCTCACGGGCTGAACTGTTGGTCCTGGATGAGCCGACCAGTGGCTTGGACCCGCTCATGGAGCAGGTCTTCCGGGAATGTGTGGCCGAAGCGAAGCGCAACGGCCAGACAGTGTTCCTGAGCTCCCACATCCTTGGCGAAGTCGAGGCGCTGTGTGATCGGGTGGCAATTTTACGCGCCGGTAAGCTCGTTGAGGTGGGCACGCTCGAGGAAATGCGTCACCTGTCGGCCGTGACAGTAACGGCGACCTTCAAAGGTGAGCCGCCCAAGCTCGGTAAACTAGCAGGCGTCAGCAATGTGCATACATCGGGCCACGAGTTGACCTGCCAGGTGCAGGGACCAATCGATGAGCTACTAAACGTGCTGGCTAAGGCGAAACCACTCACCCTGCTTAGCCGTGAGCCATCGCTCGAAGAGCTATTCCTGGCGCTGTATGGTGAACAGGAAGCGAAATGAGTGAAGCCGTAGCGGTACGTCAGGTGCGAGGTGCGGCGACGCTCGTGAGTCGTTTTGTAGCCAAGCGAACGGTAAAGATTGCGGCTATCTGGGGGTATGTTTTTGGGGCAACAATTGCTTCGTCGGCGATTGGCTATCTGGGAGTCTACAAAACACTCGTCGACCGCGAGAAGTTTGCGGCCAGTTTTAGCAGTAATGTCGGCATTAACGCTCTGATTGGCGCGCCCCACCATCTAGAAACCATCAACGGTTTCACAGCCTGGCGCTCCATGGGTATCATTATTTTAATTGGCTCCATCTGGGCGATTCTGACAGCCAGCAAGACGTTTCGCGGCGAGGAAGCTGCAGGGCGGTGGGAAATGCTGCTCGTGGGTCAGGCAACAGCCAAACAAGCGGTAGGACAGACGCTAGTTGGTTTGGGTGCTGGATTGTTTGCGATTTTTTTCCTGGTTGCTGCATGTACGTATGCAGCTGGGTTCTATCACGACGTTGGCTTTACGTTGAGCAATGGGCTATACATGGGCTTGGCCGCAGTCTGTGCTCCAGCGATTTTCCTGGCTTTTGGAGCACTTGCCAGTCAGATTCAACCGACCCGAGCTCGGGCGGCTGCTATGACAGCAGCATTCTTCGGTCTGTCGTTCTTCATTCGTGGCCTCGGTAATGCCCTAAGCGGCGCACACTGGCTGGTAGACATCTCTCCATTGGGCTGGGTGGAACAGCTGCGGCCACTGACTGGCAGCCAGCCCCTGTGGCTGCTGCCAATCGCCGCGTTCATACTTATTGTTAGCGCGGTGGCGGTGCATCTGGCAGGTGCGCGTGATCTTGGCGAAAGTATTCTGCCTGACCGCGACAGTGCACCAGCCCGGCTTGGGCTACTGCACGACGTATTGCCGTTCTCGTGGCGCTTGACTCGTCTGCAGCTCTTGCCCTGGCTGGCCGGGCTACTGATATTCAGTACTGGTTTTAGCTCGCTTACTAAAACTGCGAGTGATGCTATTCAGGTATCGGGTAGTGCGGCCCAGGCAATCGGCCGGTTGAGTCAGGCAAAGCATTTCGGTACGACGGTGTTTCTGGGCATGGTGTTCCTGATAGTTATGACGATCATGATGCTGGCCGTAGCGTCGGCACTCAACGCTATTCGCGAAGAAGAAGCCGAGGGTTATCTCGACAATTTGCTCGTGCAACCGGTGAGTCGACTACAGTGGCTAGGTGGCAGAATCTTCATTGTGGGTATGCTAATTGTCATGGCCGGGCTTCTGGCTACTTTGGGCTCGTGGGTCGGTTCGCATCTGGTAGGGGCTGGACTGAGCATAACTGAAATGCTCCAGGCTGGCATTAACGCTATGGCACCATCTATCTTTCTGGCAGGCGTTGGCTTTTTTGTGCTGGGTTTTGCGCCACGTCAGGTTTCAAAGCTATTGTACGCACTCGTTGGCTGGTCATTCCTGATCCAGATGCTTGGTTCGATTGGCAATCTAAACCATTGGCTACTCGATAGCTCACTGCTCCATCACATCGCTCTTGCGCCTACGGTCAGCCCAAAGTGGAGCGTCGTGGCCTGGTATGTGGGGTTGGGAATTACGATGACTTTAGTCGGTGTGTGGCGGTTTAACAATCGCGATCTGCAGAACGAGTAGTTTAGGCAATGTCGTTACCGCGGTATATGTACTGGCCGGTAACCAATACTTCACGATCAATGTCTGGGTTAGCACTTAGTTCGTCAACACTACGGAAGCCAAGTGTCATGCTCATGCGTGGTTTGCCCGAAACATTTCCACCAACACCATGAAAGGCGAGCCCATTAAAGAGAAGTACGCTGCCCTCTTCCATGGGTACGGGTATTGCCTGGTCTTCGAGGCCTGCGTATTCCTCATGTTCTGCAAGCCAAGTGCCGCCACCATTCTGTTGAGGTACACCGACATACGGGAAGTCCTGTGAGCCGGGTATGAATCGCGTAGCACCGTTCTCAACCGTAGCTGCCTGTAGATAGACGGCGGCCGTAATGAGCCCACGGGTCGGTTGTAATATATCTCGGTGCAATCCTTCGGTGGGGGCACCTTGTTGGCTGTTCAGAGTTGCGTGGTTGTGGCGGTTTTGTACGAACACGATATTTGGACCAAGGAGGGAAACAAGTGCGCCGACTAGTTTTTCTTTCCGTATAACTTGCTCCATAAGGTCAGGATTACGTTCGTAAAGACGGTAGAGTTTATTGTTTGGGTTGTCTGGTTGAGGTTGAGTTACTGTGGCTGCTTCGGTGGATACGAAGCTCCGGAGCGTACTCGTCTCATTACGCGTGAAGACGTCAGGCAATCGGAAATAGCCTTGATTCCTGAAGAATCGAGCTTGTTCGTGTGAGAGACTCCCATAGCTCATAGCTTAGAGCAGGCCGAGATAATCAAGACACAGATACCCTACTTCGATATCTGTCATCTGCCCACTTTTTAGTAAATCGCGAAAATCTTTCAATTCCACTAGCATCAACTCTACCTGTTCAGTGTTCGTGTGTTCTGGCTCGGCTACTTTGTGACAGTCTTTTACCACTACACAGTGTCGAACCATGGTCGAATATGCATCATCGAGACAAGTGCCAACATAGTGTGGTTCGCCGGTAAAACCAGTCTCTTCTTTTAACTCTCGAAGTGCTGCCTCAACAGGCTCTTCGCCGGCATCAATAAAACCACCAGGTAACTCTTGCAGTATTTTCTGAGGGCCAGGCCGGAATTGCTTGGCGAGGAGTACTTTATTGTCTTTTGTAAGAGCAAGCGTACAGACTGTCGGTGCTTCGGATTTAATATAAAAGTCGGCTTCATCCCCGTTCGGTAACTTAAACATGACTTTGTCGATTGCTCTCGAGTATTTTTTGAATGCGAGCTCGCGACTAATCTCCGTCCAGGCATGAAGCTTATCGGTCATGACACGGCCTCTATGACTTCAGCCGAAGTGTCAGTGTAGTGCAGGTAGGGCTGTACGGCGCCCGTCAGTACTTGTGTCTGCCAGGACAGCTTGGTACCGAGATCCTGGAAATAGTTGAAGCCGTTATCGTATGCCTGGAGCTGGTCAGTTTCAACCAGCCCTTTAATAATGTCTTTGTATAGTGAAACCGGCTCGCCGCGATCCTCGATATCGAGCCCCATTAGATATTCCTTATCTAAAACGACGGCACCCGTGCTTGATCCACGCCAGACCGTGCCTGCTTCTGTGGCTGCTGTCGGCACGCCTTCGCTGGTCTCCTGTGAGAAAAGCACGGCAGAGGTACCGCTAACGTAGAATGCACCTTCATTTGGCACGCCCTGATTTCGGGTCAGACAAATTGTTGCTTTTCTAGCGTTTGCTCGGTGTTGACCAACAAATCGCTCATCACTAACGGCAAGTATCGTGTCGACATTTTGGATAGCTATGGTTGACAAGAATTGCTCTGGACGATGTGCAAGAGCGCGCAGTAGATCACCGGCCGAGCCGTTGTAGCCAGCTTGCTTTACGGCTAGTACCTCCGGGTAGTTGGCATAGTGAGTATGAACGTACTTGTAAACACTTGTCTGATCACCAGCGGCTACGACGATACTGCCATACCCCTGATTACCCATGCGCCGTATATGGTGATCGACAAGCGTCGTGGAAGGTTCGCCAACTCGCAGCATAGCCTTAGCAATACCTTTTTCGCCGACCGGACTGAACACTTCAGCCAAACGAGTGCCGCGTCCACCGGCATTAATGTAGCCTGTAGTAGTACGGAGGCTATTCATGCGCAGATAGTACCACACAAATTCGAGAATACAAATCGTGGTTTTATCAGGGGCGGGCGTGAAGGGCCTGGCGTGAGGCAACGACTGCTGAGCCGATGAGGGCGAGGCCGGCAATCCCTGCCAGGACATCTGGCACTTCGAAAAAGGCGCTTGTGAGCAGAATGATTGCTAGTGCAGCCACAGTATAGTGCGCGCCATGTTCGAGGTAAATGTAGTCGCCAAGCGTGCCTTTTTTGACCATGAACACGGTCAACGAACGTACCCACAGTGCACCAATACCTAGGCCGATACCAATGAGAATAACATCGGTAGTGATGGCAAAAGCACCGATGACACCATCGAACGAGAAGCTAGCATCCAGGATTTGTAGATAGATGAAGGTCGACAGGGCGGCGGTGCCGGTAAGTAGCCCAGCGCCTTTCTTTTTGTTGCCCCGCTGGCGGGCACCGAACAAGTTCGTGAATAGGCTGATAGCGAGGTGCGAAGCAATGCCGAGCAACCCCGCGGTAATGGTGGTAGCAGCATGATGGTTTGCTGGTACGACTGCCACCAGTAGGACTGCAGCGATACTGATGATCCCGGGCGCCCAGAGGTGTGACAAGCGCTGCAGTGGCTTCTCGATATACTGTAGCCACAGCACTTTGCGTTTCTCATCGATAAAGAATTCAAGCGCCAGCATCAGCAAGAAGGCACCACCATAGGCGGCGATGGCCGGGTGAGCCGCTTCGAGTTTTTCGGCGTACTCATGTGGGTGATGGAAGGCCAGGTTGAGTACGGTGCCCCAGGACAGATGTGCCGACAGCGAGACAATCAAAATTGGGAAGATGACGCGCATACCCAGAACGGCGAAAACCATGCCAACAGTCAGGAATAGTTTTTGCCAGTAGTCAGACAATTTGGCCAGTGTCTTGGCATTGATGATGGCATTGTCGAAGCTGAAAGCGATTTCAACCGCAATCAAAATAACGACGACGGTGGCAGCACCGATGCCAGAACCGATCAGGACACCGATGACACCAGCGAGAGTTAGAAAACCAGAAATCGCAAAGATGCGGAAAGGGTGTTCGTGGTGTAAGAGTTTTTTCACGTCATCCTAGTATACCGTAGGAGAGGAAACTAGCGGTACCCGAAAGCGCTGGGCTTGACCATGCCTCGCCAGCAGACTAGGCTGATAGTAATGGCACTGAAACAAACAAAAGAATTCGTGAGCAGACTGCTGTTTCGGCCGGACAAACCACTCGAGCCGGAGGATGTGGCAATTGCGCGGGAGTACATTCGGGAGTATTGGGCGCAGTTGGAGCGTTTTCACCCTAAGGACGACGAGTCACTCCTAGGCCTGCCGAAGCCGTACCTGGTACCGAGCTACGCCGAGCACACCGGTTTTGACTACAACGAGCTGTACTACTGGGACAGTTATTTTATGGTGCAGGGACTGCTCGACACTGAGCACGAGGAGCTGGTTACGGGCATTTTAGAAAACTTGTTGGCACTATTTGCTCGTTTCAAAGTCATCCCCAATGCTTCACGTACTTACCTGACCGGCCGCTCGCAGCCACCTTTCCTGACGACCTTCATTTTTGACATCTACCAAGAGTATGATCCCGGGGATGATTGGCTTAAATTGGCCATCGATATTGCCAAGCAGGAGTACCAGACGGTCTGGCTGGGTCAGAAGAAGCCCAACGAGCGGTTGGTCTTCAAGGGTCTGAGCCGCTACTACGATATCAACTATCTGCATGACTTGGCCGAAGCCGAAAGTGGCTGGGATATGACGCCGCGCTTTAACCGCAAGGCGCTCGACTATCTGCCGGTTGATCTGAACGCGCTACTCTACAAATACGAATCTGATTTTGCTCGGGCAGCCCGGATATTTGGTGATAAGCGTGAGGCGGCGCAGTGGGAGCAAACCGCCAAACAGCGTAAGGCAGTTATGAAAACTCTGATGTGGAGTAATACCCGCGGCATGTTCTTCGACTACGACTACAGGCGCACTAAGCGTGGCAATGTAGCCTCACTTGCCACGTTCTTCCCGATGTGGGCTGGCATGGTCGACAAGGCCGAAGCCGAACAGCTCGTGAAAGCCTTGCGGCGTTTTGAGCATAAGGGTGGTCTGGCGACGACCGATAGCTTGCCAATGGGTCAGTTTGTGCTTGGGGCGGTACCGACCCAGTGGGCCTACCCGAACGGCTGGGCACCGTTACAGTACATCGTTATCAAAGCCCTCGAGCGCTACGGCTACCATAAAGATGCTCGACGCATTGCTACTAAATGGCTGAAGGCAAACCTGCATTGGTTCAATCAGCACGGGGTTTTTCTTGAAAAGTACAACGTCGTGAACCCGGAAAAGCCACCGGTGAAGGGTGTGTATCCGAGCCAGGAAGGCTTCGGTTGGACGAACGGTGTCTTCGAAAGATTATGCCAAGACTACGTCGACCGGCCTCTCTAAATTCAGTACAATAGACATATGTCTGACAAAAAATGCCCCTTCTGTGATGTGACCGATCGTGTTCTGAAAAGTAATGAGCACGCTAATGTGCTGCTCAGTAATCCACGTAAGGTGCCAGGACATTTTCTGGTGACGCCGAAGCGTCATGTCGAGAAGCCGTGGGACCTCACCAAGGATGAGATTACGGATATCTTTGAACTTATCTTCTTGGTCGAGCAAAAGATCATCGGCAAGCTGGGCGATGGTGCCAACATCCGCCAAAACTACCTGCCGTTCATCAACCAGAACAAAGTGAAAGTCGACCACGTGCACTTCCACGTTATCCCACGTTCCGATAACGACTATCTATACACTGTCGCCGAGCAATACGAGGATGGTCTGTTCGCTACGCTCGACAGTGTGGAGGCGGCCGAGGTCGCTAAACTCCTAGACTAATCTGTTACAATGGCTATATGACAGTAGTGAAGACTGCAAGTGCTATGTATATGCCCTAGCGGGGCATAGTTCTTCACGACCACTCTTCTATTAATCTCAAGC
>DATMTN010000015.1:0-28801 GCA_035564115.1 Candidatus Microsaccharimonas sp.
CTCAGGTCCAGAAAGGTATACGAGTGGGTTCTCTAATTTATCGGCGTACTGTTTTATCTGCTGCGGATCCAAGGTCTTGGGGCTAACGAAATATTCAATCTGAAGTGCTGGGTTATCTACCGCATACTGCTCGAGCTCATCTTTGAACGGCACGTCTTGGTCTCGATTCGCATACAGTACCGTGGCGTGTAGTTGCTTGCCCTGGGTATGTGCTTGGGCAAGCATAGAACGGAATGGCGTTATGCCGATACCACCAGCAACGAACAGGTAGTTTCGCGATTCATCATCGACAGTGAAGTCGCCTTCGGGCCCATCGGCTTCTACTGTATCACCGGGTTTCAGATTTTGGAGTGCACGTTTGAAGCTACTACCATGCTCGGCATCGATACGCGTGCTGATCATAACCTTACCTTCGGATGGAGCTGCCGAGTTCGTAAACCAGCGCTCCGTGCCGCGGTCATCAGCCTCCGCGTGTGGCAGCACATAGTGCATATACTGGCCCGGCAGCCACTGCAACGGCTCGTCCGGCGCAAAGCTAAAAGATACTACGTTACCTGTAACTGGCTGTGAACCTGTAAATTTTAAAGTCATATGTAAACCTCCCTAGATTAGACTATTTAAATCATACTCCTTTTGCATCTTCTAAACGTAGAGCTTGGCATGTGCAGTAAACTGCTGTCTTAGAAAATTTGCATACAATAAAACACCCACTTCCGTGGGTGTTTTACTTTGGTTGCGGGACAGGACAGCGCACGTCAATCCTGCCGCCCGCTTCGCTGGGGGCTGTGACTGACGACCGAACCGTTCGCATAATACAACCTCCAAAACCAAGAAAAAAGCCCCAGCTTTGCTGAGGCATTTTTCTTGGTTGCGGGGGCAGGACTCGAACCTGCGACCTCATGGTTATGAGCCATGCGAGCTGCCGCTGCTCCACCCCGCGTCGTTGGTGGATACTCTGGGGAACCAGAGATTTACCTCATGAGATTGTAGCAAACAGAGGTGAATATGTCAATTAGTGATGTTCTGGCGATGCAGGAAGAAATTTACCCAGGACTCGAAGTTACGCTGGCTGCCAGATTGCTTATCTTTCGGCCTAGTGGTGACTTCTGGTTTGGGCAAGTCTACTGTGTAGCTTAAGGCTACATCCTTAGGCACCAATATTTCCTTTTCACCTGGGGCTGCCAGGCCCAGATTCAACCGAGCCTGCAAATCCTGATAGCTGTTCGTATTGTAATACTGGTTTTCCAGGTCAAGATTAGTATTCCTTAATTTCTGAAGATCATTCTGCTGCTCGAGGGCCGCAATCTGTTTTTGCAGCTCATAGTTAGACTGGATAGACTTCACCCCGCTCCAGCTTATGAGCAGTACGACCACCAGAAATAGCATCATGCCCGCAAACTTAGGATCTCGCATACGGACTATAAACTGCTGCGTATACTTTCCAGCGACTATAAGCTTTGGCTGAATTTTGTTTTGCATAACTACCTGACAGTATACGTGATTATCTGGAATACCTCAGGGTTGGTGCTTCGACTTGGTCTCTTCAATGCGATCTTCGATCTTATCAAGTGGCCTGCGGATTGCACTCTCAAAAGTTTTCAGATGATCGGAATAGCGCCGATACATCGCAACAATAGCCCCCAGCAAACTGAACTGGATGATACCGCCCCCGAAGCCTGACCAAAAGTTATACATATGTGTCGAAAAGCTATTGTAGGTGTTATTTACACCGATAAAGTCTACTATCCAGTGCCAAATATGTACCATATATACCCTGCTGCTTATGTTTAGCAGCAGTATACATCACGCGCAACTTCGAGGCTATTGTCCGCTCGAGCTAGAAGGTGTTATATTCACATTCGGTGCCGAGCTTCCGCCGCTACCGCCAAACATGCCGCGGCCAAATATCAATAACAAAGCTAGAATCACTACTACCACGGCCACAATCGCCCACGCATTACTGCCCGACCTATTATCTTGATAATGCTCGTGGTCGCGTTCCACTACTACTTGGTCTGCCGGACGTCGTTCAACTACTTCTGCCATATCTGCGCTCCTTGTTTAAGTGCCAGAACTATAGCAGGAATACGGTTTCTACTAAGTAAAAAATATCGCAAATTCAATGGTGGGCAGAACAGCCCAGGGGCTGTTACTGTAGATATGAGTGGAACGTCTTTAGTGAAACCTTCGACTTCTGTCTATTGTGGTGGGGGTGGCTGGACTTGAACCAGCGACCAAAGGATTATGAGTCCTCTGCTCTAACCACTGAGCTACACCCCCTGGTCAAAGCGCACACGGACTGCCTCGTTTTGGCTGTCGCCCAAAACTTTGACTTGCCGTTACGCTTCTCCTTTCAAAAGCCCAAACGGTCGACTTCGCTCCCTAGTTTGGTCTTTTGATTTTAAGCTGCAATGCAACGCAACAAGTATACCAGACTCTAAGGGGTTAGAGCTGGATTTTGCGCGGTTGCTTTGGACGTGGGGGCGCACCAGGCGCTGGCGCCGTGGGTGGGGTTGGGCTTGTTGGTATGGCAGGCGCTGCCGGGACTACGGGCTGTGGGCGAGAAGGTTCAGTCAGTACGGGTGTTGGCGAGGAAGTATCTTTTGGCCGAGGGACGGCAGCCCGGTAGGTTGGTGGCCGCTGTTTGCGCAGCGCGTATTTGGCCAATACCCCCAGCAGTAACGCGGTCGCTCCCGGTATTAACAGACGTAGTCCAAAATCACGGACCGTCACGATAGCTAAGTCATGTACTAACGAAGCAAAGGGGCCCTTGGCGGTATATACCTTGTTAAGTAATTGCGGCACAAATAATAGGGTCGCACCAGCGAGGGTCAACATAGTGCCTAGTGTGAACACGATATTTGCAAGTGGTCGATAATCACGACGCTTAATGGCGATAGCCAGCACACCGAGGAATAGTGCCACCTCTGCAGCAATTGTGCCGATCCCCACAACTTTAGCCGTACCGCTCACTTTTTTGAACTTAGTTGCGGCTGTCAGCTCAACTGGCTTACTAAACTTGTTGCCATCCACTTGCAGACCAGCTTGCTGAGCAGCTTGAACCAGATCACTCACGTCTAACGTAGGTACCGCACCATTGCCATGGAAATAGTCATGCAACTGCTTGAGGGTTACATCGATTTTCTGCTGCAACACAGCAGGCGTCAGGATATTTTTCAACTGCGCGGCAACAGCAGTTTGTGAAACCGTTGGGTCATTTGAGTTCTTACTAATCTCATCGCTCAGAGCATCGGACAGACGGTCATAGGCGTTCTGGCTCTGCAATTTGTTTTCGATATACGTGGTGTTCAGAATCGTTTGATTGGCAGTTACGCTAACAACCGTGGCGAACAGCAGCGTGGTTAGCAAACTAGCCATAAGCCGTGAAAGGAACTTCAGAAGCATGAACTTGATTGTAGCCTGCGGCTATCTAAAAGGCTAGCAGTTAGTTCGCGTCCCGACGGACAAACAGGATGGCACTTATGAGCAGACCACCGATTACATAGACCAGTGTCACCATCACATTATGATGCAGGCTACTAGAGCCAGGGCCAATCTCAGTCTGTATGACTGACTGTAGACTCTGGAATGGCAGATACTTGGCCGTGCTTTTGAATACATTGGCCAGAATATTCTCTCCAATCAGCGGGATCATCAGGAATGCCACAATAGCCCCAACCTGGCTGCGAATAATTGCCACCAGGATGAAAGCATACATCGCGTAGCCCCAACCAACGAAGACCGAACGCCAAATAACGTTCCACCAGTGGAATGTCTGTGGGCTGAGTGTATGGTGTGCCAGGTGAATGCCCACCATACTGCACAGTGGCGACCACAGCATATAGAGCAGACTGGTGCCAATGGCGAAGATTGAGACCACCAGGACTTTGGCGAATAGACTCTTCAAGCGGTTATTGCTCGCGGTCAGCGTGTACATAATGCCGTTGAACCGATACTCGTGACCAAACAGTAGCAGGCCAACAATGGCCGTAATAAGCCCCACAAAGATGACCGCCATAAACGACTCGTGCTGGAGCCACAGTGGACTCTGCAAATCAGGGGCTTTGGCCTGGTAGCCATCGCCATAGCCCGCAAACAAAGCCACAATCGCTAGGGAGCAAAGTACAAATACATAGGTCGAACGCACGCTCAATAGCTTACGTAGTTCAGATCGGATCGAAGCTATCATTTTTTCGCCTCCTTGTGCCCAGTATACTCACCGGCACCAGATGTCAGCTCCAGGAATACATCCTCTAGTGATGCGCTGTGGGGCGCCAACTCGTACAGCGGGATACCGTGTTCAAATGCTAACTTGCCAACATCTTCGCTTTTTAGGCCGCTCACCAGCAAGCCGCCATCCACTTTGGTGGCTGTAGCATTTTGAGTCTTCACTAGCTTCTCCAGCTGCGTGAGCTTTGGTGAACGTACCCGTACAGCCGCATGGGCATTCTGGGCCAGTAGTTCCTTTATGGATGTGTCGGCTATGAGTTGTCCCTTACCAATTACCACCACATTGTCGGCCATCTGTGACATCTCACTCAGTAGGTGCGACGACACAAACACCGCATTACCCGCATCAGCATACGACTTTAGAAAATCTCGCAGCCAGGCGATTCCTTCGGGGTCCAGCCCATTGGCTGGCTCGTCGAGCATCAAATACTTTGGCTTGCCCAGAATAGCGGCAGCGATGCCCAGCCGCTGACTCATGCCCAGGCTGAACTTGCCTGGACCCTTTTTGGCCACGTCTGTCAGGCCCACAATATCTAACACTTCATCGACACGGCTCATTGGTATGTTGCCGGCCGCAGCCAAGATTTTGAGGTGTTGTCGAGCCGAGCGGGTGGGGTGAAATGCCTTAGCTTCGAGTAATATACCAACCATCTTGGATGGCTGTGCATAGGCATGCAGTGGCTTACCGTCGAAAGTCGTAGTGCCGCTACCAGAGTCCAGGCCAAGCATCAGACGCATGGTGGTTGACTTACCAGCACCATTCGGACCCAAGAAACCGGTTACCTTACCAGTCTCTACCTTGAAACTTAGATCATTGACCGCTGTTTTCTTACGATATTTCTTCGTTAGGTGGTCGGCACGTATCATGCCCTCAGTATACCCGACCGTATCAAGCGCTGGCTAGAATCTCTAATAACTCGTCGGTCGACAGGGCGGCCATTAGGTGTTCACGAAGCTCTTTGGCGCCGTCGAAACCATTGATGTAGATCTTGCAGAACTTGTTGAGCGTGTGGACTGGTCGCTCCCCTGCCTGCCAAGTATTGGCAAAAAGCTTAACATGTTTAGTATAGAGCGTGATTCGATCTTCACGAGGTATATTTTCCCACGGTGACTCGGGTGCAAAAGCATAGGGGTCCTGGAAGATGCCGCGGCCAATCATAATGCCATCCAGGCCACCCTGCTCAGCTAGTTCCAGACCATGCGCATGGTCGATTGCATCACCATTGCCGACAATCAAGGTACTTGGTGCCAACTGATCACGCAGTTCGCGAACCTCTTTGATAACATCCCAATGCGCCGGTACTTTGCTCATTTCTTTGCGGGTGCGACCGTGCACCGTCAGCATATCGAGCTCCTTGCCCAGCAAGAACTCAAACCACGTCATGTCCACATCGCTGAAGCCAATACGCGTCTTTACGCTCAGGGGCAAACGGCCAGCCAAACCCTCACGGGCAGCCTCGATAATCTGCTCGGCGAGTTCCCTGTTCTCTAGTTTAATAAGCGCACTGCAGGCACCATTCTGGACTTCACTCTTCGCCGGGCAACCCATGTTCAGGTCGACGCCTACGAAGTTGCAGCCGTCGGGCAAGCCAAGCTCACGAGCCATCGTGCCATCAGCAATCTGCTCCGCCACTGCCCGGAAGTTCTCTGGTTTCAATCCCCATAGTTGGGCCACCAGGTTCTTCTCGCTAGCATTAAACTTCAGCTTCTTCAGCAGCTTCGGGCGTCCCGGGCTCATCAGCCCATCCACATTCACAAACTCAGTAAATGATAAATCTGGCGCATGACACGAATTGACCACTTGCCGAAACACAGTGTCTGTCACATCGTCCATGGGTGCCAAGACAAAAAATGGTTTAGAAAGTTCAGTGTACATATCGGTAGAGCATTATACCAAGCTTACGCTGGCCGCTGGAGTGCCAGCGCGGCATACTCTTGGTAATCTTCATTTAGTGATTTCAAAACGGTACGCCAGAATTTGCCGCGGTTCTCTTGGTCATGTATAGCTTCCTTGACCATGGCCCGAACTTCACCAACCGTCATCTGCTGGGCGCGGCGACGGATATAGGCTGCCATAAATTCTTCGCTCTTATGTGTAAACATGTCCTCGACCGTTTTGTGCTTTTCAGCGGTTGGCTTGGTCCGGTCCTCACGTACCCATAGTGGATCAAAACCCACGATACCTTCGCCGTCGCGGTACTTGCGTAGCACGTCATGGCGGATCAACTGAGTCAGGGTTTCGCCCTGGCCTTCATCATCAAGCATTTCCTCGAGGCTAATCTTTGGGTTTGGCGTGTCGTCAATGAGCATGTGCAGGCTTTGAAGCTTTTTCCATGAACTGCGCGAATCCGTTAGGTAATCGCCCCATTCACGAACAACACTGCGCACACTGTCTGCGGCAACCTGATAGCCTTCAAAAGGCGTTTTGCCAGCCTTTCTCATCTCACGCTGCTGCCTAAAGAAAATCTCATCCAAGCGCGTCGAGATACCCTTTTCATAACGACCTGGCTCCATATAACTCAATAGTTCGTAGGCCTGAGACTTCTCGCGATGCGTCGTTGGCATGAACCCGGCACGTGAGTCATCGCGTAGGCCTTCGAGCTTGATGCGCGTATCGGCTTTTGGATATTCACGAGCCGCTGACGTGAGCTCCACTGGCTCGCTCACTGGCTCTGCGCCTTCTGTGGGAGCTGAATTGACAATGGTCTTTTCCGCTGTCCCACCAGCTATCTGCTGGCCAAAGAATATACGCATCAGGCGGCGCTTTTCGAAGCGCATAGGTGAGGTACCGCGAAACTCTTGCATAAACTTAGCGTACTGACTGCTGGCATCAGTTTGGATAACTTCTGGCGTCCCTAGATTGTTCTCTGTGAGTTGGGTAATTCCATAGGCCGCGCCAAATTCACGCTGGGCATTCGCGAGGACTGCATCGTGTTTGGCCTGTTCACGCTGCTGCATCTGGTAGACTGCTTGGTTGCCAAACTTTGCTTGCTGTTCTCGGCGCCAATCCAGGTTTCGGAATCTCTTGACATCTTCCTCGACCTCGACAACTGCATTGAAGTCCTTCAGCACCTGGCTGAGGTGTGCGGCACGTTCAGCGATGTTCACGACGGCATCATTACCTACAGCTGCTTCGGCTGTCGGTACCAGACCAATCCGAGTCAATAGCTCAGCATCATTGGGACCAGCGTCTCTATTAACCATGACTACGCTCCGCGTCGATCTAAGTGTTCACCGGCTGCACGTTCACGTGCATCAAACTCACGAGCTGGCATCCTGTCGAGAATGTCCGTAGGTGACCATTCTTGTTGCGCTATAGCTGTTTGATCAGTTGGCTCTGGGACTTCAGCTGGAATTGTATCGGCGGATGCGCTGAGCTCTGTCTTGCGAGTATCACGAGCATTGCTGATTATAGCCATTTCATCGAGATTTATGACACCTTCACGGACTTTACGCGCTAGCGTAGCGCCACCGAAGTAGCCGCGACGTCCCAGTTCAGACTTGTAGGCGGCATTGTGTATCGCCTGTAGGACTTGCCGCACAACAGGACTTACTGGCTGTTCACCAGTGGTAGAAGGATTTGAATGTATCTGTTCAAATCGAGCTGACATAACTATATTCTACCACAGTTATGCCATAAAAGCAATAGCGGTATCTTTAGGGTTATTCCCAGCGGAAGACGCGGAAGGCAACGGCGTAGACGATGACCAACCAGCCAGCCATGATGCCGAGCTGGGGGCCGATTTGCGTCAGGTGCAAGCCTTCGGTGGTAATGAGACGGGCACCATCAATAACAGGGGTCAATGGGAAGAAATCAGTGACATGTTGCAGCCAGACTGGTAGGCCAAAGCGCGGGAAGAATGTGCCGGACAGGAACATCATGGGGAAGACGATGAGGTTGGCAAGCGGTGCCGCCTGGCGCTCGTTCTTGGCCCAACCACCGATAGCCAGACCGATACCTAGTATGAGAATCAGGCTAAATATCAGGAAGAACACGAGCTCGAAGATATTACCCGCAATGTGCAGGTTAAACAGTTTGATAGCCACAGCGTACATCAGTGCCAACGACATCATACCCACGACTGCGTTGCCAAGCATAACACTCAGGAAATACTGCCAGACGCGGAGTGGCGTGGTGTGCAAACGGCGCAGGATGCCCATCTTCTTTAGCTCTGGGAAGATATTAATTGGCCCGAAGATACCGGATCCAAGTATGGTAAAACCTAGGATGCCGGCGAAGGCATAGTCAAATGAGCTCAGGCTCTTCTCATTGATCGGCACTGATTTGGCACTAAATGGTGCCTGGACAGTTACGAATTTAGCGTTGATGGCACTGAAGTAACCGCTCTGGAGTACTGATTGCACCGCTTGGCCGCCCTGGACACCGCTCTGTGGATAGATGACTTGGGCTGTGCCGGTCGGCTTGCCATCCTTCAGCGCACCAAAGTCATGGGGCAGCACGATGGTGGCGTCAAGCTGGCTGCGCTTCATCTTTTCCCGAGCCTGATCCATGGTCGTCACGGTCTTGTCGACCTTGAAGACTTTCATAGCCTTAATATCTTTAGTGGTTTGTACAGCTGTCTGGCTCGATGATTCATTGATAACGGCGACGCTAAATGACACGCCGCTGTTCTTGTTAGCGTATCCGAAGACAAGCAGGAAAATCAGTGGAAACAGGAACGTAAAGAACAGTGCAGTCTTGTCACGAAATAGGCGCTTCAGATTAACAGTGAAAAAGGCCCAAACAGTATAGAGTTTTTGTCCAAATGTCATGCGTGTAGCCCCTTTCCGGTCAGGTCGATAAATACGTCTTCTAAGTTAGCTTGCTCGACATGCTGCTCTTTGGTAAAACCACGCTTCAGCAAGTCCTTGATAAGATTCTTTGGTGTATCGAGCTTGATAATCTTGCCCTGATCCATGATGGCGATACGGTCGCAGAGCACTTCGGCCTCGTCCATATAGTGCGTAGTCAGGATAACGCTGATACCGCGGTCCCGAACGTCCTGGATAAGCTTCCAGAGGTTACGCCGAGCTTGGGGATCCAGTCCTGTAGTCGGTTCGTCGAGGAAGAAGACTTTCGGGTCGTGCACCAGGGCCGCCGTGATGCTGAAGCGCTGGCGTTGACCACCAGAGAGCTGCTCAACAAAGGCATCTGCCTTCTCGCCCAAGTTCACATCGTCTAGGAACTTCTTGGGATCTACTTTTACTCCGTAAGCGGCAGCAAACATGGTGATAAGCTCGGTGAGCTTTGTCTTATCCTGAAAACCAGGTGTTTGCGGCTGCACGCCAATCATACCGCGGATCTCATAGGGGTGTTTGGCGACATCGACGCCGTCGATGCTCGCCGAACCACCATCAATCTCGCGCAAGGTCTCAATCATCTCCAGGGTGGTGGTCTTACCCGCACCGTTCGGACCAAGGATGCCAAATATTTCGCCTTTTTTCACTTCGAAACTAATGCCATCAACGGCCACTTTGTCGTCATACTTTTTCGTCAGATTACTGACTTTGAGAATTGTATCTGTCATGGATTCACCCTAACAGCCGGCTGAAAGACTGTCAATCAGACGAATACCAACAAAACACCCGGCCATGTAGACCGGGTGTCGGTGTTTCTTGTGTAGAGTAGTACTACTTGTTGCGAGAAACAGTCAGGAAACCGTTGCGTGGGTTTTCCTTGACGCTGTAACCTTCTGGAAGGTCAGTACCTTCTGGGCGCTGGTCCTTAGAGAAGTAGAAGATCCGCTGTTCTTTGCCACCGCGCAGCGTAACGTTCTTTGAGTTAAGGTAGTATGTTACACCCTTCGAGTTTTCGTGCTTGTACGCCATAGTTAATGACTCCCTCTCTTACATTTGCTTAATGGTATTACCACCATACTCTGTTAACTTTTTATTTGTCAACAGTTCAGAAACACTTTTGTATCTGTAAATGGTTCGTTGAACACCTTTCACCCCTGATGGAATCAGTCAAAATATCCATTTTCTGCCTTGCGTAGCGGCTACATCTTGTATTAGACTGTTGAGGTAACCATAAAAACTATAAAGGTGGAGAAGAGACGTTATGGATTTTAGAAGTGCTCAACCCCCAGTTGCCCCCTCGGCACCTGCAGGTCAAGCTAAAGGTAAAAGGGTTGGTGATAAGACCCAGATGTTCCGCGTAGGTACAGTTGTACTACTGTTCGCAGCGACCATTTTGGCACTTGCGGCTATCGCTTTCCTGGCAGTTGGCAAGAGTGATGAGAACCAGTCTAAGTTTGTTGACAAGACCAAGTACCAGGCAGTATTCCTGACGAATGGCCAGGTCTACTTCGGTAAAGTAAGCAATATCAACCACGACTTCGTTCGTCTGAACAATATCTACTACCTGACTCAGAACACCACGACCGATAGCAAAGGTAACACTACTGCCGACGGCAACTACACCTTGGTCAAGCTCGGATGTCAGCAGATCCACGACCCAACTGATGAGATGCTTATCTCTCAGAACCAGGTCAGTTTCTGGGAGAACCTGCAGGACAGCGGTAAGGTTGTTACCAGCATCAAGCAGTTCCAGAAGCAGAATCCAAAGGGTCCAGATTGCTCACAAGTTAGCAACCAGACTCAGGCTAGCAGCAACAGCAGCAGCAACACTCAGAACACGACTACCAACAAACAATAGTCAACGTACTGAACAGATAAAACCCGGCACCACCGCCGGGTTTTTCTTTTGGTCTAGGATTCATGGAAGTTACAGCGCAACTAATATCCGACGAAGTTACTGCCCTATTGCTCACGCCACCGATGTCTGGTTATGCGGCGCACATGAATAACCAACCAGCATGTTCAGGCGGGCGCTCCCGAACTGTACCGAAACCTATTAGCTATTCACAAGGTGCTTGAACCAACGCTGAAACACGAAGAGGAAGGCCGCCAGAAATAGACTAAGCCCAGTGACAACCAGACTCCAGCCTGCCAGATCGGGTGACCAGGTGGGCGAGACGAAGTTGAACTTATACAAACTATCCGATATATCTGCGCCCTTGTTTGTGGTGTGGGTACTGACGTAGTTCTCAATACACGGCACCCGGTTATGGCCCGAGAAGTCTACGGAGTCCTGTTGCTCACAATATGCTTGTGCCTCGGTGTAGAGTTGGGTGTTTGCGGCGGCCGCCTGATCACCCTGAGCTTGTACCAGCCGATCGTAGGTGTATTTCAGCTGTATTGGTGGGTACACGCCTGTGTTGCCTGTAGTGAGATCGGTATTCATATGACCGTAGACGTAGTTACGCAAATTGTTGAGCGCTGTCGTAACATCACCGTTATTCTTATCGGCTGTGTAGACAGCGTTCCGGAGCTTCACCATATGTGTGTTGTTGGCACGGAGAGCTCCGATACTGATTGGCAACACTACAGCCGCAACTATTAGAAAATACCAGGGCTTCAATACTTGGAAGCGTCGCCACAAATGGTGTAAATGCCGCTTATTCATCTCAGTTATGATTATATACGAGCTGGACGATTTTCGCCCCAGACTGTACCCTAGAATCATGCATATTTACTTCTCTGGCATCGGTGGTGCCGGTATTAGCCCCCTTGCCGAGATTGCTCACAAGGCTGGTTATGAGGTTTCTGGCTCCGACCAACAAGAGACTGCCTACATTGGCTATCTGCGAAAACACGGGGTGACCGGTATTCACATCGGCCAATCGCGCGAGCAGATTGCTGAGCTACACGACAAGCACCCCATCGACTGGTTTGTGCGTAGCTCGGCCGTACCAGATGACAGCGAAGAAATGCGCTTCTGCCATGAGCAAGGTATTAAGACTAGTAAGCGTGATGAGTTCTTGAATCGTATACTCGACGACAAGCAGCTAAAGCTGCTCGCCATTGCCGGCACCCACGGCAAGAGCACGACCACCGCCATGACCGTATGGCTCTTTAAGCAGCTGGGAATACCTTTCAGCTATCTACTACCCGCCAAGACCAGCTTCGCTGCCATGGGCGACTATGTCGATGGCTCTGAATACTTTGTATACGAGTGTGACGAGTTCGATCGTAACTTTCTGGCCTTCGAACCACATAGCAGTCTGATTAGTGGCGTGAGCTGGGATCACCACGAGATCTTTCCGACGCGCGAAGAGTACCAGGGAGCTTTTCGTGATTTCATTGGTCAGAGCCAGCACACCCTCCTATGGCAAGAAGACGCCGACTATCTGGGGCTGGAACCAACAGCGAGTTTGAGCATTGAGTCGACTGATACCCCCGCTATCCGTAATATTGCGTTAAAAGGCCAATACAACCGTCTGGATGCCTGGCTGGCCGCACAAGCTGTACACCGCGCAACAGGCACACCAGTCGAAACCTTGCTGCAGTATATGAACGATTTTCCAGGTCTGCAACGCCGCATGGAGCAGATTGCACCAAACCTGTACAGCGACTACGCCCACACGCCAGAGAAGATCCGCGGTGCCATGAGTGTGGCGCTTGAGATGGCAGCCGATGCCGGTCAAGAACTAGTTGTCGTTTACGAGCCACTGACCAATCGCCGCCAGCACTACATGATCGACGACTACAAGGACTGTTTCGCTGGTGCCGCGCAGGTGTATTGGATCCCGAGCTATCTAGCCCGCGAAGACCCAAACCAGCGTGTTATCCCTCCCGCTGAGCTTATTTCGCACCTGTCAGACCCCTCCATCGCCCAACCAGCCGAGCGCGACGAAGATCTGAAACGCACTATCGAATCGTGCCTGCAGAAAGGTGATATGGTTGTCGGCATCGCCGGTGGTGGCGGTGGTTCACTGGACGACTGGCTGCGCGAAAACTTCCAGGCCTAGCGGTCGTCGCCACTACCGCGAAGAGTGCCGCGCTGGTGTCGGCTGGCAAGTTTCTCGATATTATAGGTAGCGATGTCATCGAGTGAGATATCGAGGTCGTCGGCAACTACTGCGATGTACCACAAGATGTCACCGAGCTCTTTCTTGATATTCTCCCGGTCCAGCTTGTCGAAATCAGCATCTTGGTCACGAATCCATTTCTTGAATTTCGCAAGCACCTCACCAGACTCGTCGGCCAGGCCAAGCACTTGTTGCATGAGCTCCTTGAACTTATCCTCTTTGCGTAGGTTCGTGACTATAGCTTTCTGTTGGTAGTCGTTGAAGTTCATTCGTTCTCCTGTATTTTTACGGCTCCCTCACGGAGCACTTCTATGGCGTCATCAACTACTCGAATTACCGTGGATGCTTTATGACCCGAAAGGTCGCCGCCATCCACATAAAAATCAACCGTCTTACCGAAACACATTCGAGCTTCCTGGATACTATTTGCGGTTGGGTTGCCGGGCTGGTTGGCGCTGCTGGTTACTAATGGTCCCGTTTTCTCGAGGAGCTTCAGAAGCTCAGGCTGGTCTGGAATACGCACGGCTAAGCTGTATTTTCCCTGATGCAAATATTGTAGCGCTGGGTCGCTGCAGGGGATAATGACACTGACTGCACCAGGCCAGAATTGTTCGACAGCCTTCAAGTATCGGGCTTTTAAACCAAGCGCTACTAACTGGTCAGTATCGGCGGCTATCAGGGTGCCCGGTTTACCTTCTCGCGATTTCAGGTCGTACAGTCGTTGCACAGCCGTCCGGTCCGTAGCGCAGGCAGCCAATCCATAGACTGTGTCAGTCGGTATGACACCTACTGCGCCAGGAGTCTGAAGTTTTTGGTCGATTGATTCAAACATCTGTGCTCAGTATAGCAAGAAATATACTGATTTTAACAGAGGTAGGAGTTACTTTTTTGTCGACATGTAGGCGAAGACCGTCAGACACGCTAATACGACCATGATGACGACCGTTGCAACTATCGCGCTGCGAGCAGGGTTGTGTGGCTTGGGTACTTTCACGGCTGCAGGTGTCGGCTGATCTTTCTTTGGCTTGGAGTCAGCTTGTTCAGCTGGCACGTTGGCTTCGGGCTTCGGAGCATCCACGGGTGGAGCGGCTTGCGGCTCAGGTGAAGCTGCGGCTGTTGGTTCTGCCGGGGTGCTCGAATCTGCCGCAATCTGCTGCGCAATCTCGTCACTGACTGGAGGCACATCACTCGCTGAATCAGTCTCTGGTGGCGCTGCCACTACCGGAGGTGTGGCTATAGAAGCAGACTGAGAAGTAGCATCCATGGCTGAATTTGATTGGCGCGGTGCATGCGAATCCGTAGCCGGATTTACAGAAGTCCCACTCGTGTTCTGATCGTCACCCATAATAGTTGTGCTTATTGTAGCACGACTCAATTAGTTAAGTGATACTTCTGGTTGGTTTTTGCTATCAAACCCTCGGATATAAGATCGGTGAGTACTGATGCCAGGCGTGAATCTGGAATCTGAGGCTCAAACTCGGCTAAAGATAGGTCCTGAAGCGCCAACAAACGGATAATCTGACCCCGGATTTGACGTTTTGACCCTTCGAACTTCGACTGTTTGATATAGTGTTTACTTAACATGCTAAGCTTTGTCCCAGATCCTTTCAACCATGAGCCGTAATCCATGAGCGCCCAATACCACTCGCGAGGGTTATCTTGGTCGAGTGTCTCCCCCACTAGTTGTACCACTTCCCCGTCAGTGACCGCTTCCCTGCCCGGGAAAAAATGGTAAAAATACACTGTTCTAATGTTCGTCTCCACAAATACAACTGGTTTATTGAAAGCATACGCCAGAATTGCTCCAGCAGTGTTCTTGCCAACTCCGGGTAGCTTGACCAGCTCAGCCTGCGTATCCGGGAATACGCCCGCAAACTGCTGCATAATCATCTTGGCTGTTTGGTGCAGAAACTTTGCCCGACGATTATAACCAAGTCCGCTCCAGGCAGTGAGCACTGCCGCTAAGCTCGCATCAGCCAACACTTCGACGGTCGGAAAAAGCTCCAGGAACAGCTGGTATTTTGGCAAAACCCTGTTCACCTGGGTCTGCTGCAACATGAGTTCACTGAGAAGTATCATGTACGGATCAAAGTGCCCGTCGGCCCCCGCTACACGCCAAGGTAGCTGGTGGCGACCATTCTGGCCGTAGTACTCCCACACTATCTGCCTAAAATCAGTTATCTGCTCGGTGCTCATCTTCACTGCTCTATTGTAAACCAACAGTAGTTTGTCTGATGCGGTATACTTAGGTGTTGTGATCGGCTTTTTGCTTCGCTCTCTTTGGCGTTTACTGGTTCTCGCACTAGGCACCGCGCTAGCGTACTTCAGCGCATTTGTAGCGTTCCCTGCTCTGAATAGTGAAATGCCTTTCTTTATTGCCTTACTGCTGTTGTACATCGGCATCGCCTACTTTGGTCTGCCGGCACTTATCCGTACCTGGCGACTTATTATTCGGCCAAATCACATTCCCCTCTATACCACGACACCAGACGGTATTCCTAGCGACCCAGTGAATATTGCCATCATTGCAAAATCACGCAAACATTTTGTGAAGATCATGGAGCAGGCTGGCTGGCACACTGCCGACAAGGCAACCTTCCGGACAGCACTTCGCGAAGCGTACGCTATCCTGTTTGATAAACCATACCCCAACGCACCATTTAGTCCCTTGTTTCTATTCAACCGTACATTTGATATCGGCTTCCAGATACCCCATGGCACAAACGGCAGTCCGAGACATCGGCACCACATTCGCTTCTGGCAACTCATTGACCTAGAAACGCCGAAGGACGATGCTCATTTTAAATTCTGGTTCAAGCACTTCCGGCGCTTTATTGGTCGCCAGCAAACTGTCTGGATTGGCGCCGCTATTGACGATGTAAATCCCTACGGCATACGCTGGTATAATCTCCAGATTACCCACAACACACACCCGCTGCATCACCGGGAACGTGACTTTGTTATCGATAGTTTAAAGAAGACGAAAACTATTAAAAATATTAGTGAGATCAAGGCCGGTGAGCCATTCCAAATTCATAGCCAACAGCTGGGGAACAGTTTCGTATGTGATGGTCGGCTCAGCGTTGTTGAGCTAAAGAACTAGTTACTGTTGGTGCCAGGGGCTAATGCCTGGAGTATCGTACACGTCACTGACCTTGGTAGGCGTGCCCCCTGCTATCGTAATAGCGTAGTCGCTTGTGTCACTGCGATAGACGAGCGTTGTATTGTTCAGCCAGTGTAGCGGATAGCTCCCGCCACTCGCCAACAGCGTCGTTTCCTTAGCAGTCTTCGTATCGTATAGAACCAGCTGTTTTGCTGCATTACTATACACGCTGTGTGCGCCATCTGGGCTATCCACATACTGCCGGCCATCACCCTGGCTCACCGTATTTGTCTGAGTAGCTTGCGAACCGCCGAGTTCGTAACTATACCATTTATCGACACTCGAGAGGATGATCGTACTGTAGCTAACCCGAGTGATGGCAGCAATTTCATGCGCCAGAATAACTGTCTTGCCGGCACCGTCTGACTGAATTTTGGCAAACTCGCCGCTGCCCGAGGCACTCGAAGCTGTCGCATAATACAGCGTACCGTGAGCGGCCAGTACGTCATTTAGATAGTTGGCGTGGTCGAGTATAAGCCGTTTCTTGGTAGCAGTGTTGTATGAGATAAGTTGGTAACGATTGGCATCGGTCGTGTTCGTACTATCTGAGTAGGTCACATACATGATTGTGTTCCCTGCCCAGCCGACTAGTTTAATATGATCGGCCGTATCGCTGACATTAGTCGTACCATCTGCCACCGTAACAAATGTGAGCGACTGCTGGTAATCACCGCTAGCATTCGCTTTGCCGTCACGTGTCGAGACCAATGCAGCTACTGTATTTGCGGGGTTCGTGCTGAGAGCGAGGCTGTCCCCCGACTCCTTGCCGGTGCCTGCAAGTACCAACTGCTCATGCTGGCCAGTCACATCATTCTTGTATAAGTTATAGATGCCTGCGCGCCGGGCAAGATAGACATCAGTTCCGGCAGGCTGAATATTCTGTGACGGTTTGGCAGTCGCAGTATTCGAGTTTACCACGGAGCTGGCCGTAGGCTGTTTGGCATTGTCGAGGCCGACAAGCTTCAGGGCTTTGTGACGCAGAGTCGGTACAGCACCGACAGCTACGATCGCGGCCAGAACCCCGATTATAATCGCCCACTTTACTGTCTTTACCAGACCACTCAGTAACTGCCGTGCTGTATCGCTGTGCTTGCTTGGGGTTTTGGTTTCAAATGCCTGCGCAATAGCTTCGTCTTCACTGAGCTCAGCAGCCTCTTGCTCTTCTTGCCGTGGTTCACCCGGTTTCTTTGGCCGAATTGGGACCTCTGCTCGCTTGAATTGGATAGGCCCCTCTGGTGGACGGTATTTCTTGTCGTCAGTGCCCGTTTGCGAAGCTTCGTCAGCCTTTGGTGGCTCCTCGGACGCTGCTGGTTTGTCGGGTTCAACAGCGACTGTCACTTCTTCGGCTGGTTCAGGTATTTCCTCGACAGCTACTTCAATAGTCTGCGCAGGGTCAGGCTCTCCATCTGCAAGCTCAGCTTCGACATTATCTGAAGTATTTTCTGGAGCTTTGGCAGTCTCCTCTTCTGGTTCTTCATCGTGTACGATAGTGATTTTCTTGGCAACCGCAGGAGTGGCTAGTGGCTCTGTGTTTTCAGTACCGTCATCAGCAGTTGCTGCGGCACCAATCGGGGCTGCACTGTGCTTAAGAATAAGCGGTGGTGCGCCTTGATCGGAGTCTTCGCTCGTTTCTGCCGAGACATCAGGTTCTTGCACAGTCGAAGTGTCTTCCTCGGAGCTCTGACCTACTTCAACAGCGTCTTTCGTCACCAGCTGCTCCTCGGCAGCCATGGCTGAGGCGGTAATTGCATCTGCCTTAGTCTCCAAGTCATCCGCAGGCTCATCAGCAATTGTAACTTTTAGCTTCTTCGAGGACTTTTTGGCGGCGGCTTTGGGCTTTGGTGCTGGTTTTGCCGGCACATCCTCGGGCTCATCGTGATGTTTGATAGTGATTTTCTTGGCTGCCGGCTTTGGCTGCTCGGCTTTCGGCTGGGTTGGCGTAGAAGCATCGGACTCTTCATCGTCAGCAAACTTCGTCACAATTTTAGTTACTGTCGGTGCGGAGTCAGCTTGTAGGGTAGCCGGCTTAGATGCTGGGACCTCAGCAGGTGCAGTCTCATCGGGCACGTTTGGATCCAGCATCTTATCGACCCGAACTTCGAGTCGATGCTCTTCCTCTGGTGTGAGCGGCTGCTCGGCACCATCCCCCACCACTGTTATTTTCTTGTTTGCCATTTCGGTAATCCTTATCTAGTAGGATACCAGAAAACTAAGGTGTTACCTAGATTCCACCATAACCGCCACCATAACCTCTGTATGTCAGTTGGGGTTTGTAGTAGTCTGTAATCTTAACTGGCTGCGTAGAGCCATCGGTCGGCATCACATACAGCTCACTGCCGTTTTTGGAAACGAGCAGATAGTTATCGCTGTACCAGCCATAGGGCACATAGTTACTAAGCGTAGCGATTTGTTTGCCGGCTGCGCCTTCGTTATTGCCCACCAGGAGCGTATTTTTATTGTCACGCACATCGCTCCAGAAAGTCGCTTTGCCAGATGGTGATACGAGGTAGGTTGGGTATGGCTTGTTCCAGGTATCGTCCGTAACATCATTCCTCTGGGTGATAGTGCCCTCTTCATAGGCGTAGTAGGTAGTAGTACTACCGTTTGGTACCTGCACATAGACACTATAGGGTTCGTACTGCGAGAGACTCACTGCATAGGCATAGCTCGTACCAGTGGGCACCGCAAAGTCTTTTATTGACTTCTTGCTCGAACCATCCGGGTGAACACTGTAGAGTGTGCTTGACTTACCACTCAGGTGGTCTGGCAACTGGCTCGAATACCAGTTCTTTGCGTATACCACTTCGTTATTGAGCAATGCAATCGTTGAGAAGTTTTGGAAGCCATAATCGTAGGTGCTGGTACCTTCACCCTGAGTCTGATCGAGTGTATAGAGTTTGCCCCCAGCCGCATCGTAGCTTTTCAGCACCTGTGCTCCAGACTGCCAGCTCGTAATATTACTGCGCTGCGTCTCGTAGACGAACGTACTACCGCTCCAACCAACCAAGCTAAAGGTTGCGTTAGCATTGCCCCCGTCGATATTCGTTACATCATCACTACTCGTGTTGATGAGATAGACCCCTTGGTTGCCATCTCGCTTAGAGAGTAACGCTAGGTACTTCCAATCACGCGAGGCCAGCAGTGATGTGCTCCCAGCGTCTTCCTTGCCCGTACCAGCCAAAACTGTCTTGCGGTTTTTGCCGTCCAGATCCGTCTTGACCACATCGATGTTGCCGCTCAAGTTAGACAAGAAATACAGCTTACCGGTAGGCGTAATCTTGAATTTATTAGTCGTAACCGCCCGGGAGGTAATCAGCACACTTACTGAAGTATCATTGTAGCCGTTGAGTCGGATTGTTGCCTTGGCGTCAGTACCCTTGGCGGGCAGTACGAGTGTAGCCATACCCTGTTTATCAGTCTTGGCACTACTCCCAGAAGCAGTAATGACGGCGTCTTCGAGTGGTTTGCCACTAATGTAATCTGTGATCGTGATTGGCACTTGGCGTCCAGTCGCAACTGGTCCTACTTTGAGCGACGGGTTACCAGTAACTCCTACGAATACCGAACTATCATAATCTTTGTAGTACTTTTTAGAGATCTTAACCGAGTGCTTGCCTACTTTGAGCTTTAAGAGAGCTTGACCGTGGTTATCAGTCTCGATGGTTTTACCATCTACCGTGACGGCAGCTGTCGTGACTGGTTGTCCGGTGGCGCTATCTGTCACGATGACCGGTACGTTCTTCTTCAGTGCTAAGCCAAGAATCGGATAGCGGGTAAATGGTACGCCCAGCAGTAGCACGAGTAGCGCAATCACACTGACCGGAATAGTCCACTTTTTCTTTGCCCAATAAGCACGCGCTAGCTTCTTTAGTCGCGGGAATTTCTCGGGATCAGCTTCTTGCGCAGCCTGAGCATTTTCCTTCCACTTAGCTTCAGGAGACGGCTCCACTACATGCACGTCTTCCTTTGCTAAATCCTCAGCTGCCGTCTCTGTAACCGGCTCGCTTGATCCTGTAGCCTGTTGTTCAGCATCGCCCACTGGCGGCTGAGATGTCTCGTCTGCCATACCTATCCTCGTTTTCGCTTACGCTTCTTCTATAGAGTGAGTGTATCAAAAAACGATGACAAAAACAGCCCTGTTCAGGACCATAGAAAATATTACTGACTGCATGCAACACCCAACGTACTATAAGGCAATATAGGAGGATGCCATGAGTGATGACAAAAACGACAAGCCCAAGAAACACCGCCTGGTAAAAGGCATTGTACGCAGCTTTTTCTTTGACTAGATTTGTTACAATCTGGGCATGAGCTCAATCGCAAATGATGCCACCCTAACAGCTGCTGTAGAGCATCTAAAGAAGCACGACCCACTACTCGGAAGTGTGATTGAACGGTATGGCCCATGTACTATCAGACCACATCATAACTATTATCAGGAGCTGGTCGACAGCATCATTAGCCAACAGCTGAGCGTACATGCAGCGCGTGCTATTGAACAGCGCTTCCGAGATTTATTTGGCGGTGCATTCCCAACCGCTGAACAGATTTTGACAACCGACGTCGAGACACTTCGGAGGCTTGGTTTTTCTCGAGCCAAGGGAAATTATGTATTAGATTTGGCACAGCATATTGTCGATGGCAAGATAAAGTTTGATCATTTTGATTCGCTTTCCAATGAGGAAGTTATGGCGGAGCTCCTACCCGTCAAAGGCATTGGTGAGTGGACTGTTCATATGTTCTTGATGTTCTGTATGGGTCGGCTGGATGTACTGCCCGTTGGTGATCTAGGGATTCGCAACGGCGTTCGCAAACTCTACGGCCTAGAAGAGGTGCCCTCTCCTACCCAAGTCACCGAAATCGCTACCCAAAACAATTGGCACCCCTACGAGTCGGTAGCCAGCTGGTATATTTGGCAAAGCCTGGATAACAAGCCAGCGCTCTAGGTTAGCTCTATTGTTCTTCGACGAAGAATAGGGCTACAGCCATACACAGTAGGCCGAAGTCGCGAAATGTTATGAGTAGCGTATTCAGATTGAATATGATTATCCCAGCCAGCAGTACCACCGATAGGGCTGCTGCACCCCGTACGTACTTGCCTACCAGTAGCCAGCCAGCCACTGCGATCTGGAGCACGGAAATTGCGTCGAGCGAAACCTTGGCATCAACAAATTTGGTCGTAAAGTGCGGTACAAAATATATCCAGGCACTCGGCTCACGAAAGGCGCCGATTGCAGCGTACAGAAAACAGGCTGCCAGGCCGATTCGCAACAGCCATGACACGACCTCACTGTTTGTTCGTTTAGTTTTTAGCCTCATGCAGATAGTATACTGCTTATTCTAAACATTAAGTAGCTTAACCACTTCTGTTCTTGCATAACCTGCGTTCTAGTGGTTTAATACTGATTGAGCGTGGCCGTCACTTACGGCGCTGCACCTTTGCCAGCTCAGGTGAACAACAGCGACAGACATTTAGGGCCACTAGAGCGGGATTTAGCCAGCTAAGTTTAGTCGAAGCGTAGCCGGGCGAATCTGTCGCAATTTAAAACCCAAGGAGTCATCTTATGGCAAAAATGTCACAAGAAGAACAAATGGATTGGTACGATCGCACCCACAAGAACTGGCGTGCGTGGGGATCATGGTTCAGCTGGGGTTCACCAGTTGGGCTCGGACTATTCTTCCTGTCTATCGCAGGTTGCGTCTGGATCCTCGGCCAAACCTTTAACTGGTAATTCGTTACCAGTTACTAACAGCGCGGTTCATGCGTCAACCGCGCTGTTTTAATTCGGCTTGCTTGCCCAGCGAGAGGATAATAGAAGATCTATGCAACATAGACCATTAGTGTTTTTAGACATTGAGACGACAGGGATGAGTCCGACAACCGGTGGGCGGATTACCGAGATTGGCGCCCTGCGTGTTGAGAACGGCAAAGTCGTCGGTACGTTCAGTCAGCTCATAAACCCAGAGCAACACGTGCCAAGCTTCATTTCTAAAATGACCGGCATATCCGATGACATGCTGTGGGAAGCACCACTCTTTAAAAGCATTGCGGCAGACTTAGAGTTGTTTCTGGACGATGCAATCTTCATTGCTCACAACGTAAACTTCGACTATTCGTTTATCAAGGCCGCCTTTGTTGAGATGGGAAGTAAGTTTACCATGGACCGCCTGTGCACGGCCCGCCTATCTCGTCGACTCTACCCTGACCAGCCGCGCCACAACCTCGATACCATCATTGCGCGCCACGGTTTTGTGGTAGCAGATCGTCACCGAGCCTTCGATGACGCCAAAGTCCTGTGGGAATTCTGGCAGCGAGCACTGGAAGACCATGGCCTAGAGGCCTACCGCGCTATGGACCACTTACTAGTCAAAACCCGACAGGCGGCTTCCTAGCGTTACGGCTTGGCTGGTTGTGCTTGCATACCAGGCGGCTGGATGGCATTGGCACGGAAGCAACTAGCTGAATATGGAAAGTCTTGTGTCATCACATAGTGGTAGCCGTTCACTGTCTTGCCGTTCACTGTGTAGTCACTGGTGATACCGTGACATTCATCTAGGTCTGCGGTCGTTAGAATGTTATTTGGTGCCACCGTTGGCCCGGTTATGGGGAAGCCGTCCAATGCATAGCCGATAACCGTCTTAACGCTAATATCTTTGATGCAGCTACTGAGCGTGTGGTAATGGTACTCGCCTTCTTTCTCAGGATGGCCACTACAATTATCCTGCACTTCCCAGGCACCCGCATCTCGACCACCAGCATCAAAACCATTGAATAATGCAACGCCAGTGAGCATTACCCCGACTTGCCCGCCCATGCAATTTGGTGTGGCGTTATATGTGGGATTTGCAGGTAAGGCGTATGTTAGGGTTTGGCCCTTAATGGCGTTTGGATTTCGGTCATAGGCATAGGCTGCATCTGTCGCAGCGATTGGAAACACGCCAGTCGGATGGTTCGGTAGATCGTTGGTGACAATAGTACGAGTTGCACCGCTCAGTGTATTGCTAAACTCAGCCTGCCATGTGACACTGCCACTGACATGCGCCTTCTTGTTCACATCGTACTGCGTATTATTATTGGTGAACCACGGACCTCGCACGCCTGCACCACCCTGACTCTGGCCCAAGTTTTGTGCATACTGTGCACAGGTGTAAACGTAGCCCTGCTTAGCACCTGTCGTCTGATACTTGCCATCACCAACCGGCAGGAGACCATTGGCGTACTTGTTGCCGTAGTTCTTAGTCGTGTCGAGTTGCAAACCTTGCGCAGTAGTCTTAGTCGTTGAGGCAGCTTTTTTGGTAACGGGAGGTGTCGTCACCTTCGTATCGTTCGCGGCCTTATTTTGAGCATAGGTGTAACCAAGTACTCCACCGATAGCCAGGAGTACTAGAATGAGTAGTACAATACCGATTTGCTTACGATACGATTTTCGGCCACCAAGTACCACCGGCCCTAGTTGTGGCTTATCGATCGCCTCAGGCTCAATTGGTTCAGTGGAAATTATTGGCTTTGCCGCCTGCTCATCAGAGATCTGCTGCAGTATTTCAGTATCGGGAGCTGCATTTCGAATTGGTTCAGTTGGCTTGGGATCATCTTGCATATGTTTAATTGTACGCGAGATGACAGACTGGTCAATTATGGGGCTAATCGGTTGATGTCACGGGGGAACAGCGTAGCTTCTTTGACGTTCGCAAGGCCGATGGTCTTCTCGACTAAACGGTCGATACCGAAGCCACAGCCGCCATGCATTGGCAGGCCGTAGCGGAAAGCTTGCAGATAGTACTTGTAACCAGGATGTTCCACATCGAGTCCAGCTTTGGTCATCTGCTCAATCATCTTGTCGTAGTTGTGTTCACGGAGAGGGCAGGTCGCAATTTCGAGACCACGGAACAATAGGTCGCCCCAAAAGACAACGCCACGCTCCGCATCTACCATATGGTAGAACTTCGCCGCTTCAATCGGGAATTCAGTGGCAAAGACCAGGTCACTGCCCAGTTCCTTGCGGGCGTACTCACAAATCCACTTCTCTTCATCAGGGATTAAATCCTTTTCCTTGGTCGTGTCATTCTTGGTCGCCTTGGTATACATCTCGTGAATCTGGGCAACTGTAAAGCGCGGAACCTTGCCGTCAGCAGGTAGCTTCAAGTCGGGGGCGTTTAGTGACTTCAGGTCATCACCATGTTTGTCGTAGGCTTCGCGCAGGACGTGCTGGGTCATATCGCCGACCATATCGAGCACTTCTTCGTGCCCACTCACGAAACCCATCTCGATATCGAGCATCGTCAGCTCAGTCAGGTGACGACTGGTAGCACTTGGCTCAGCTCGGTAGCTGTGGCCGATTTCGTAGACGCGTTCAAAGGCGCCAACCATCATCTGCTTGTAGAACTGTGGGCTCTGAGCCAGGGTAGCTTCCTTGCCAAAATAGTCGAGTTTGAAGACTTCGGCACCGCCCTCGGTGGCGCCGGCAAGCAGCTTAGGTGTATCAATCTCGGTGAACTCGTGCTCGTCCAGGAACTGGCGGATGGAACGCGTCAGGCTGCCACGCAACTTGAAAATTTTCTGCTCCTGCAAGTTACGGATGTTAAGCGTACGGTATTCAAATAAGGTATCGAGGTTCTCGGCCTTGTGCTGGATGGGCTTGTCGATTTCGATTGGCGGTTCGTCCGTAACAGGCACCATGATTTCCAACTTGGCATCGTGTAGCTCCGCACCACCGGGAGCCCGTGGCTCCTCTGTAGAAACACCTTCGACAGCCAGAACGGTACCGATCTGCAGCCCACGAAGCTTCTCAACTTCGTCTTTATCTTTGATAACTACTTGAGTCAGGCCACGACGGTCACGAACGTTTATGAAGGTTAGCCCGCCCAGCAGGCGCTTCTTGTGCAACCAGCCCTCGATACGGACTGTTTCGCCAATGTGACTGACAACGTCAGAACTTAAAATTCTCATTTAGGTTAATTCCTTAGTTAAAGTTGTGGAGTACGCCTGGATGTGGGCCATCGGTACACTCGCCGGCTAGCGAATGCTACCGACCCAGGGATTCATGTTAGTACTGCCAAAACGTGTCATTACGGCTATTCTACCACCTCTTGGGCATCTTCGGTAGGTTTGGGCTCGTCTTTTTCATGCTTGGCATGCTCTTTCTGGGCAGCTTTGGCTGCCACCGCACGTAAATCTTCGTAGGCATCAAACTCATCGACAATCACCTTGCCAACCATTTGTTCGATGACATCCTCGATAGTAATGATTCCTACGAACTCCTCGAAATTATTCACTACCAGGAACAGGTGGTGCTTGGTCCTTATGAACGCTTCGAGAGTTTGGTAGAGCGTGAAATCTTCGTGGACATAGCTGAGGTGCTGTTTCATGACACTGCGTACCGAGCCGGACTTTTTGTTCAGAACCAAGTCCCGCAAGTACAAGATGCCGACTATGTTATCTTTCTTGCCATCGTAGACTGGGAAGCGGCTGTGGCCACTTTTATGAAGTTCATCAGTCAGTACTGGGCCGATTGCTTCGTCAGCACTAACCTCATCAACGACTCGCTTGGGAATTAAGACATCACGCACCTGCTTATCGCCAAATGACAGCGCGCTCATGAGCATGTCGATTTCACCTGAAGCAATCCGACTATCTGGCTGGTCCTTCTGCATTTCTAACAGTTCGACGAGATCAGATTTCTGATACAACCCCGTGTGGATACTGACGTGCCGATGCTTCCGCACGAAGCTAGCGATACGCGAAACAACTGGGTTTAGCCGCTCCAGCAGCCAGGCCAAGGGACCAGCGGCCACGCGTGCCAGCCAAATACCTACGTTCGATAAGTCACCACTCGGGATCCAGGCAAAGCCAATCCATATCACTACCACCGCGACCAGGGCAGCCAGCCAGAAAGGCAACGAGCTGGAAAGCAACAGCAGGCTTAGTGTGATGGCCACACCTATGACAACCCACAGCACGACTTGCAGGCTCGCACCATAGGCGATTGGTCGATACAACACGCTGGCCGTAGCATCACCGCCTCGTGCCATACGCTTCACTTCCCGCGCTGGTATATGCTGATAGGTTTTCAGGAGTGATAAGAACGATAGTGCGACCAATGCGCACAGAAGTCCAAGAATAAGCGAAATCATGCACTAATAGTACAATTATCATTCTCGTTTCGAAAGCTCGAAGCTGAGCCTCAGCTTAAGGGTGGTATACTGTCTGACAGAATAAGGAGAGGTAACCGTGAGTAAACAATTCCTGGCAATTATTGCCGTCGTGATCGTGCTACTGGGTGGAGTTTTTGTGATTACTAATAAAAATTCGGGGACGAGTGGTTCGAGCAGCTCTGCCAAGCCATCGAGCCATGTCGAGGGTTCAACCAGTAGCGGCGTAAAGCTCGTCGAGTATGGTGACTACGAGTGCCCTTACTGTGGCCAGTACTACCCCATCGTGAAGCAGGCCGTAGAGCAGTACAAGGACAAGATTCAGTTCCAGTTCCGTAACCTGCCACTCAGCTCAATTCACAAGAATGCCTTCGCCGGTGCTCGTGCTGCCGAGGCTGCGAGCCTGCAGGGCAAGTTCTGGGAGATGCACGACAAATTGTACGAAAACCAGGACCCTCAGGGCGCTAGCGGCTGGGTTGCTAGCAATGACCCACTCAACGACTACTTCGTGAATTTTGCCCGTCAGATCGGTCTAGACACCACTAAGTTCAAGACTGACTTCGCCAGCTCTACTGTTAATGACACTATCAATGCCGATATTGCTGAGTTCAAGAAGACTAAGCTCGATGAATCGACCCCCACCTTCCTGCTCGATGGTAAGCACATCACACCGGGTTACTCACTCAGTGACTTTACCAAAGCCTTCGACGCTGCCATCAGCGCACAAGCCAAAGGTACAGCCAACTAGGTCAGCCCGATAGAGACTAAAAATAAAAAGAGCCACCTCGCTAGGGGTGGCTCTTTTGGTGCGTGCGTGTCTCTGCTAGTGCATTGAGACTGCAGCTTCGGCTGGCTTACTGCCTTGTTGCTTAATCACAAGTGTCGCAATCAGCGAAGCAGCAATCATGAAACAGGTCGCTACAAGGAATGCTTCGTGGAAGCCGTGCACTTCAGCACTGGCAGATGCCAGCCGGCTGGGCTGAGTGCTCAGGTGCTTGATGTAGCTAGTAGCACTGGAAGTAGCGATACCAGTCAGGATAGCCAGACCGAGCGCCCCGCCAACCTGTTGTGAAGTGTTCAGGATACCTGATGCCAGGCCACTCTCGCGAGCTGGTACGCCACTCGTTGCAGCGATAGTTACCGACACAAAGGTGGCACCCATACCGATACCCATCAGAATGAAACCTGGAAGCAAATCGTGGACGTAGTTACCGCCAACACGGACATGCGACAGCCAGAACAGTGCGCTGGCCGTAAACAGTGGTGCGATCATTAGGATTGGTTTGAAACCGATCTTCTTTACGATCCGCGGCACATTCGTAGCAACGATAGCGATACATACTGGAATGACTAGGAAGCTCAGACCGGTTTTTACTGGTGAGTAGCCGAGTACTTCTTGCGTGTACAGCGATGTAAAGAAGAAGGTACTGAACATGCCCGCCACAATCGGCATCATGGTCAGGTTGGCACCGGTTACGTTACGGATCCGGAAAATCTTGAATGGTACGAGGGGGTTCTCTACCCGCAGTTCGTTCCAAATAAAGAGCGCAAATAGGAATATTGCACCGCCAAGGAATGCGAGTGTACTACCGGCAGTCCAGCCAACCGTCGGTGCCTTCACAATGCCATAGACCAACATCATGAGTGCACCAGTGATGGATATAGCACCAGGTAGATCGAGATCAGTATGTGTTTCCTCTGATTCGTGTGCCGGTAGCAAACGAAATGCACTGATGGCTACCAATATAGCGACTGGTACATTAATAAAGAAGTTCCAACGCCAGCCTAAGTACTGGGTGATAATACCGCCAAGCAGTACGCCGGCAGCAGCCCCACCAGAGGCTACAGCACCCCACACACTCAGAGCGGTGTTACGCTCATGCCCTTCGCGATAGGTTACCAGTACGATAGACAAGGCTGCAGGTGACATAAAGGCGGCGGCCAGGCCCTGGGCAGCTCGCAACGCAATGAGCATGCTACCCGATGTGGCAATACCGTCGAATAATGACGCCAGGCCAAAAACGATTGTGCCGGCAATGAACAAGCGGCGGCGGCCAAACAAGTCGGCGGCACGGCCACCTAGTAGTAGGAAGCCACCAAATGCCAGTGTGTAGGCCGTAACAATCCACGATAGGTTTGTTTGTGACATGTGAAATGCCTTTTGGATCGCTGGCAGTGCCACATTCACAATTGATACGTCGAGCACCACCATGAACTGGGCGAGCGCCAGGAGTACCAGGATGAGCCAATGGCTCGGTCCATCTGATTTATCTTTTCTTGCCATTCAGCTCTCCTTGCGTGTTTGGAAATTTTAGAGTAAAATTTGACTTACCAAATCATTGTAAATCTATATATTTGACAATGTCAAGTATTTAACCCAGGATCT
>DATMTN010000016.1:0-21110 GCA_035564115.1 Candidatus Microsaccharimonas sp.
ATCCTAAAGTTCGACCAAGCACTATAAATCTGACTACCAGTCTTATTACTAGTAGAGATTGGCTCAACAGTCAGTAGTGGGTTAATGATGTGGTCGTAGATGCCGCCGACAGCACTCTGTAATCCATCGATGAGCTTACAAATAACCCACCCAAAGCCACCAGCATTGGACTCACAGGCATTGCTGGGGTCTGAACTGCTGCTCCCGGCTGCTCCATTTGCTCCGCTTAGCTTAGTATTGTCACCTGTCCCATTCAGACTGACGGTCTGAGCTGTAGTCTTTGCGGTGAAGTTGTTAGTACAAAGTGGGTCACCAAGCTTGCCATCGCTACCCTTCAGGAATGACCCGCTCCAGCACAGCATGTACTTATGGCCCGGGACAAAGCCAGAGACAGAAGTGGAATATACGACAGGATTGGTTGCAAGGGTGGTGCTAACACCATCCGGGCCTGATACGGAGAGCCCGGCTAGGCTCAGGCACACAGGGTCGCTCTTATTGGCTGAATCACACTTTATGCTTAAATCTACAGCGCCAACGCTAAGACTAGGGTCTGTCTCGCCAAAATCCACACTCAGTTTGGCAGTTACTTTGCCGCCAACTGAGCCCGATCCACCTGCACTGATAAATTTATTAAAGGCAGCAGTATTACCGATAGTGATTGCGGTATTCTTATGACCACAACTATCAGTCACTGTACCGTTGCCGGGTTTGCTAGCACTCGAAACAGTTATGGTGACGATAAAACAGCCGCCAGTAGGATCGAGAAGATTCCCGCTAGGGTTCGAGTTGACGCTGTTGTCGAACTTATATTTGCTATTCGCAATGTAGTTGTAGGTAGAACCATCTCCACCGGGACAACCTGCTCCACTACACGTAATATCTAGCGAGCCGTCGGGTACCGCTGGGATACCGTTGCTAAAACCAGGCTCATAGGTAAAAGTGCCCAGTGACGCGGCGCTAGCAGTACCGCTACCCAGTACAGGGGCAATCACCCCGATAACTGGGCTGGCCAAAACCAGTATTCCTAATGCTATCGAAGTAAGTTTGTGTTTGAGTTTCATCGAGTTAGTATCTGGCCACCAAAAGATTCAATATCTATATACCCATTCAACCACCTTTAGGTGTAAAAATAAAGTCTTCAAGCAGTTGCTTTTTCTGAGGACTCATTCCATAATGCGTCCTAGGATATTGCTAATCGAGCAAGATACGCCATGCGCAAAACACATATACGCCAAACCCTAGTAAGAGTAGCGACAATCGCTCTGGTTTTTGTTGGCCTGTCAATGGTCACGATTCCTGAGTTAACTTTTGCCGCCGGTGGCGTAGACACCACGAAGACCACGCTCGGTACAAAGTACTGCGGTGACCCAAGCAAGAATGCGGTCACCACCAGCATCGATATAGGGTGTAAGGGTAAGGGTAACCCAATTATGGACATGCTGTTTGCGTTCATTCGTTTCCTGTCATACGGCGTGGGCCTCGTAATCGTTGCCTCGCTTACCTATGCTGGTATCCAGTACACCGGGTCGCGCGGTGACCCGAGTGCAAATGCTCAGGCCGTAAAGCGTATTCAGGCTAACGTTTCTGCCCTGCTCTTGTTCGTCTTTGCTTACGCGATTATTAACTACATAATTCCCGGAGCCGTACTTCACTAATGATTACTCAATTCTCTCAGTTCGCAGCCGCTAATTGCTCTCATTTCTTTGGGTTGCCAACTTGGTATGAGTACTTACCCGGCTCGTGCTCGAGCCCAGCTATCACGAGCATAAATGATCTATGGCTGGTCGTAGCGGCTTTCGTTGAGATCCTGCTGCGGATTGCCGGATTAGCGGCAGTTGTATTTGTTATATTCGGGGGTTTCCAGTATTTAACAAGCCAGGCAGAGCCGGATGCCGTAAGCAAGGCGCGGCAAACCATTATCAACGCATTAGTCGGTTTGGCGATCGCAATCATGGCTGCGGTACTTGTTAACTTTATCGCAGGGAGTATCAGCTAATGTTGAGCACCATTAAACTTATGGCCGATGGCTCGTGTATTAGTGGCGGCTTCTGTACAAATTTGCCTCACGCAACAGCGTCGAGCTCCACGCTTCACCATGTCCTTCAGATTGTTATCGGCACGTTTGCCGTAGTTGCGGTACTTATGATTGTGATCGCTGGTTTGAACATCGTGACCGCTGGCGGTGATTCGGCAAAGGTTGCTAAGGCACGTGGTACGATAATCTTTGCGCTCGTCGGCCTGGCGATCGCCATTTTTGCTGACGTTATCGTAAGTATGGTGGCAGGAAGACTCTAAATCATGGTCCAGAAACTTCGTCTGTCGGTCGTTGCCCTGCTCCTACTAGCTGTACCACTTGCTATTTGTCTTTCCCCTGCCCGTGTTGAGGCGGTGAACGTCTTTCAGGACTCATGCAGCGGTGGTGGCCGTATATCAAGTACGGATGTCTGTTCGGCTATCAAACCAGGCACACCAGGAGCTAACCCCATTGTCACTATCTTAAAGGTGACTATCGAGGTGATCTCCATAATCGTCGGTGTTACATCGGTCATTATGATAATCATTGCGGGCATGTCCATGATTACATCAAACGGGGATTCACAGTCAGTCGCAAAAGCACGCAGCGGTGTTATCTATGCCCTGGTTGGCCTCGTAATTGTTGCGCTCGCACAGTCCATTGTATTGTTCGTACTTAATAAGCTGTAATGAGGAGTTAGTAATGATGATTAGGACACTCAGGAATTTACTATTAGCAATCACCATAAGTGTCGTTGGTGGACTGGTACTTGTGCCGGCGATTAGCAACGCAGATAGTGCTTTGAAGCAAGATGCCTGTCAGGGCGTGAGCCAACTGGGCGGATCTGGTTGTACATCGGCAGCAGATACGACGGTCAGTACTATCATCCAAACAGTAGTCACCATACTTTCAATCATCGTCGGCTTCATAGCAGTCGTCATGATAATTGTCGGCGGGCTAAAGATGATTACCTCCAACGGGGATAGCAATGCGATAGCCAGTGCACGAAGTACCGTCGTCTACGCACTCATTGGTCTGATTATCGTTGCCCTTGCTCAGATACTTGTCCACTTCGTCCTGCACAAGACAAAGGCAGCATTGGTGCACCACTAGGTCACCACCTTGAATGACCTATAGCCCTGTGGTATAAGTAGATTAAACAAAGTAAAGAAAGGTATTCTCATGCTTAAAAAGATTAAAAACGCACTTCTGTCAGTCGGAGTGTTCAGCCTGCTTGCTATCCCAGTTCTGGCACCAGCAGTTGCCTACGCTGACATCACTAGTGATCTGTGTAGTGGTAGTAGTTTTGATACAAGTGGTAACGGCACCTGTAACCAGGATTCAAATAACGGTGCTGGTATCGACACTATCCTGAAGAAAGTTATCCAGATTTTCTCAATCATCGTCGGTTTTGTTGCTGTAGTCATGATTATCGTCGGTGGTATTAAGTACATTACCTCTGGTGGTAACGACAGCAGTGTTGCTGGTGCGAAGAACACCATCATCTATGCTGTTATCGGCCTGATTATCGTTGCCCTGTCCCAGGTACTAGTCCACTACGTACTGAACAACGTAGCAAACGCCACGAACGGCTAAAGCATTTTGTTCGCATCAAAGACACCTGGCAACAGGTGTCTTTTTTAATATGCCGCCTCCAAGCATCAGGTATACCAAAAACACCCGGCGAGCCGGGTGTTAGTTTGTGGCCAGAGTCTCTGCTAACTACAGGACCTGGATCTTTTTGACTGTGTCTTGCTTGACCTTGCCAAAGCTAATGGTCAGCACGCCATCTTTCAGGACAGCTTCGATCTCTTCTTCCTTAACAGGTACAGGTAGTGCAATGGTACGGCTAAACTCGCCCCAGTAGCATTCCTGCAGAAAGTAGTTCTCTACCCCGTCTTCGTTGCCAGCACTGAGTGTGCCGTGTACGGTCAGTTGGTTGTCAGAGATACTTACGTCAAGATCATTCTTGTTTACACCAGCAGTACGAGCCTTTACGACTAAGCGCTCCTTAGTCTCATACACGTCTACAGCGAGCTGACCAGGTACGGCATCGTCCTCGTCCCACTCATCTGCAGTTGGTGCAGCAGTCGGCTGTGCAGCCTGAGCCATTTCTGGTTCTGGTGCTACGACCACACCTGCTAATTCGTCGTCGCCCAGAAACGCCGCGGTTAGTTCATCTTCTTCAAGAAGCAGATCATCGTCGCGATTACGTCGCGCCATATTTAATACCCTCCGAGATTGGTTAAACTAGTAAACTTAGCCAAGAATAATCTTGCGTTTTTATGTTATTAGCAGTATAGCTTAGTAAGTTCAGGGAGCGCAAGCTGTGAACACCTTATTTACAACGCATTAAACACAACGGCGAGTACAATTCTTATGCTTCTCGACAAACTTTTAGCTCAGGTTGCCCCACACGAATGTCTTGGTTGTAGTACCGAAGGAAAACTATTGTGCGAGGATTGTTTGCCCCAGATTAGACGCGTTCCACTTGCCTGCTACCACTGTCGCCGACTGTCCGACTCAGCCAAAACGTGTGTTTCGTGCCGCCTGCATACAGATTTGTTCGCAGTCCGGGCGGCTGCAGTGTACGAGGGTCTCGCAAAGGACTTGGTATGGCAACTCAAGTTCCAGGGTGCCCAGGCTGCAGCCCAGGAGATGGCTGTACTACTCGCTCCTTTCGTGCCGCAGCGGACTGACATCGTGATTGTACCCGTCCCCACCGCTACTTCTCGTGTACGCCAGCGTGGCTACGATCAGGCAACGCTCATTGCTGAGCATTTGGCACGGCAAACGGGTGCTACCTATGCTTCCGCACTCCGTCGGAGTGGTCAGCATCACCAAGTTGGCTCCAATCGAACCCAGCGCATTCAGCAGCTCAGACAGGCGTACAGAATTATTTCGGCGAGCGCTATCACCGACAAGCATGTCTTGCTTATCGACGATGTGCTAACTACAGGTGCAACGCTAGAAGCCGCCGCACGAGTAATTAAAGCCGCTGGCGCTAAACATGTGAGTGGTCTTGTCTTTGCCAGGGCCTAGCCTCGAACAGCAAAAGCTGCTACAATTACCCCTGTTCTTGACGCCAAAAATATGGAGAGATGTCCGAGTGGTTTAAGGAAACGGTCTTGAAAACCGTCGTGCCGGCAACGGTACCCAGGGTTCGAATCCCTGTCTCTCCGCCAAACTAAACGCACTGCCCACGGTAGTGCGTTTAGTTTGCTGACTCGGAACTGCAGCCGATAGCCCTGTCCTCAATATTTTACGGGTACTAGAGGCTTTATTCCACGATCTACATCTGTTACAATAGCCCGAGCCAATGAGTAAACTTTACTCAAAACCATGCCTGGAGAGGTACCCAAGTGGCTGAAGGGGACGGTTTGCTAAATCGTTAGTGGGGCGCGAGTTCCAGCGAGGGTTCGAATCCCTCTCTCTCCGCCAAATACAAGGCCCGCCAGAAATGGCGGGTTTTGTATTTGGTTGAGTGATGAGTGCTTGAAGAACGCTCAAGGGTTCGGCGGACGAGAAGCGCAGCCAAAAGCAAGCTTGCTTGGTTTTGGTGAGCATCGCAGGGAGGAGTATGGCCGAGCCATGCGATATCCCTCTCTCTGCCAAATAAATAAGACCTGTCGTTAAGATAGGTCTTATTTATTTTTTGAGTAATCCAGACTGCTCTCTTCTAACCACAAGCTTTGTTGTACAATAGCAGGAATGGAAGACCAAAAATCTGAAACAGTACAGCCTCAACCTGGTTCAACTATCCAGCCGGGTAGTAGCCCCTTACCTCCTGTTGTTCCACAGAACTCGGCGGAACCCATAACTCCAAGCGAGACAAGTGCCCCTCAGCAGCCGGCCGCGGAACCCACTCGGCCCGAAGACCCAGCGCAAATCACTTGGACTGCTTCTGAATTTGTCGAAAACGCCAAATCGTTCGATTGGTATCTGGCGCTGGGTGTTGTATCCGTACTCGTCGCGGCGGCATTCTATATTTTGTTCCGGGATGTCGTAACGACCATTGTGATCATAGTTGTCGGCCTAACTTTCGGATACTTTGCAAAAAGAAAGCCACGCCAGCTTGATTACAAACTTGACTCACAGGGCCTCACGATTGATACAAAACACTTCCCTTACGGACTCTTCCGCTCTTTCGCAGTTCTGGACGAGGGTCATTTCTCTTCAATCGCTTTCTTGCCACTGAAGCGATTCGGCATCATGACAACAATCTACTATGATCCTCAGGATGAAGACCGCATCTTAGCTCTCATCAACCAGCATCTTCCGCTTGAGCCTAGAGAACATGATGCGCTCGACCGTTTCATGAAACGCATACGATTCTAACTTGAAAAACCACCCGCCTAAAGAGCGGGTGGTTTTGAAGTGGTGGTCAATGAGTAAATCGCTAGATGGCTAGCTACGTGGGCCGCGGCGTTCCTTATTGTGTAGCTTACGCTCCATGCGACCGATGAAACCTTTGCGACGGGCTGCATCGTACCTCTCGGCGTAGTAATCTTCAATTTCTATTGCGTCGTATTCCGACATTTTATCCCCCTGCTGTTTATTTGGTGGTACCAGGTATTATTACTCTGCGGGAGTACCCCTACAGTAAGCTATTTCACATCCCGCTCATGGTAACGTGGCTAAATGCTTCCCTTCTCAGCAACATTCAAGGTGCAATGGTGTGAGCACGTCTTCACTCGGAAATACTTGTGCACAAGTATTTCGCCCGGCTCATAGTACAATGAAACGAATATGGATTATATCAACCACCGCCTTCACTGGCTGGATCGACTTCAGCGCTCCCACCCGATCTTCGGCTTCCCATTTGCAGTTATCAAAAAGTACAGTGACGACAAGGGCGGCTATCAAGCGGCCTTACTGACGTACTACGGCTTCCTGTCACTCTTTCCGACGTTGCTTCTTACCACGACTGCCATGCAGTGGTTCCTCCATGCCGACTCTCATCTCAAACAGCGAGTCATTAGTAGTGTGACTAACTATTTCCCAATTATTGGTCAACAGCTCCAGCAAAATGTGCATGGCTTCAGCAAAACTGGCCTGCCCTTCCTGATCGGTCTACTAGTGCTACTGTATGGTCTTCGTGGTACGGCCGATGTGTTCCGTCAGACGGTCAACAACATCTGGCACGTGCCAATAGATAAGCGCAGCGGCTTCTGGTCATCACTGGCTCGTAACTTCACTATCGTGGGCATCGGTGGAGCTGGCTTTATCGCCTCCGCTATAACAGCGAGCTATGCCGCTTCAAGCCGACATAACCTGCTGCTCCATATTCTGCTTATCTTACTCAGCGCTTTCTTCATTTTCTGTACCTACATGGTAGTTCTGAAGATATCGCTCAGCCGCGAAGTTCGTGTCCGTCGTATGTGGGTCGGGGCTGCTATCACAACCATTGGCCTGTTAGCTCTTCAGACTCTTGGTGGGCTTATACTCAAGCACGAGCTCAAGAACCTCAATAATCTCTTTGGTACTTTTGCCGTTGTGCTTGGCCTGTTCTTCTGGCTGTATTTACAGACGCAGTTCCTGGTATACGCCATGGAAACCGATACGGTCAGAATTAAAAAGCTCTGGCCCCGTAGTTTTATGGGCAAGGATTAGTCATGCCCGCACAAACAGCCTATGTTCCAGGTGTCTGCAATATTAACCGTGATGAAATTGCCTATCGCCGCAAATGGCGCAACATTGGTGCAGTGAGCACCATAGTGCTCACTGTCACACTATTTATCGTCAGTAGTAACCGGTGGATACGTCTCAGCATTTTCTTGCCGGCATTTATCGCGGCCATCGGATACCTGCAGGCCAAGAATAAGTTCTGTGTTTCGTACGCTGCTTCGGGGCTTCAAAATGCAGCCGAAGACAGTACCAAAGCCGACAAAGTTTCAAAAGAAGCACATAAACTAGACCAAGCCAAAGCTCGAAAGATGAATATCCAGGCTGCTCTCGTGGCCTTAGCTATAACAGTGCTAGCTGTTGCTGCTTAAAGGTTAGCTTTAGCTTTCGTTTTCGCTGAGGTCTTCATTGGTGAAGACATCTTCGATACGGATTACTCGATTGACGCTCGTAGTTCCAGTCATGACACCTCCCTCGTAACCGCAAGCGTAACAGCTCTCGCGAGCTATCGTCTGTAAGATTTACTGCAGCCGAGGGGTGGTTATTCTCTGTCAGCAACGTGCGCCATAGTGGTGGCAATATCGGGATTTATAATGCTAAAGCCACAGAGCGTCGTGTTGGTTGCGCCCAGATCTATGCCGAGCTCGTGTACGATATGTGACCGTCTACCAGCTTCACCTTGCTCGGCATCAGCATCTCCAGGGTGATTACGCCCGTACAGAGGGCCCGTTATACCGGCGCCGGCGATGTAAGCGGCTGAGCCGCTGCCCCCCCAGTAACAGCCATCCTTAGTCGCATCCTTGCCATCAATGGCTACCCAGGCGAGGCTGCGTGCAGAGTCGCTTGGATCAGAAGTGACCCCTAGGTAGGTACCGGTGGTTTCGATCATCCGCGGTCCAGCACTCGTAGGCGTGCTATAAATTACGGCTTGAGCACCTGCCTCAGCAGTATCACTGAGTAAGTTCTCGTAATCTATGGCAGGCAGCTTATCAAACGCGGTCGTAGTCGCACTGCTGGGAGCTGCCTTCAATAACGCCATATCAGGATAATAACTCCCGGCTATGCTCTCTACTGCTACCCCGTTGTTCATGTCGGGGTCACCGTTTGCGCCCACAGTGTACACGCTTACTTCTTTTCGAAGGCTTTTTACATCCTGAGTTATGTTGTCGACACTGTGGAGAGCTGGATCGTGGCCTGGATTGGAACTAGTGGTAATCTGTGGCCAGCGGCCTACAGCCTCATCTTGACTAATGAGGCAGTGACGAGCCGTGGCGACATAGCTTTGTCCGCCAATGCTAACCTTTATACCGGTGCAGAAACCAACTGTGCTATACGGGTCAGCGGTGTCTTTTTGGGTAGTCACCACCTCTACAGAGGAGGTGCGCATCAGCTGACGCTCCTGTTCGGACACTTGCTTGCCATAGCCAGGTAACTGCTCGATGGTTTGTATCAGATTTTTGGTCGGTTTCTCGGATGGGCTGGGTGTAACGTGAGCAGTTGGGGTGGTGGCTGTTTTGCCTGGTATGACGCGACTATAGGAATCTGAGTGCTCTTCGCCGCTCGATAACTGCTTAGCAGCCAAACTCCCACCGCCCACGGTGATGGCGGCGGTTGCAACAATGCCGACCAGTCGTCGACTGCGCTTACGACGAGCAGCGAGGTCAGGCGTTTGGTTCGAGGGTGATTCTGGTACGGGTGTTGACATGTATTTATTTTAAAGGGTTTATGAGCTTATTCTAGCATAAACACTATGAAAAAGCAATGTCTGGTACAGCGACCTGCACTACAAGAGTTTTCCACAGGGACAGATGGGGAAGCTGTTGTGTTTTTGTTGACAGCATTTCAGCTTTCTCTTAGAATTCTAATCATAAGCGTAAAAAATAAAAGGAAATACAAAATGAAAAAACTTAACTCCCGGGGATTCGCACACTGGGTAGTGCCTATGGTCGTTGTTTTGATTATCGCTGCCATCGGTGGCTACGTCTATCTCCGAAGTAGCAGCGCCGCCACTACCAGCCTGACTAGCCTGCAATGTAAATTGTTGGGGCGTCCGTATGCGAGCCCGACCTGTAAGGACGGTTGTGTCACTGGAGCGGGTACGTACGTGACCAGTGCCCCAACGTACAATTATTGTTCGAAAGCGGTGAGTCCGTCCGTACAAGGCACGGCATGCACCGGTCGAGGTAGGCGGCTTACTGTCGGTGGAAACGGTTGTGCTCGTCGCTGGCAGCAGACTGATTACAAGGGTGCTATACAATGTAGCAGCAGCACTGCGACCTACACAGTAAGTGCAATCGACTACTGTAGCGGTACGGGTGGCTCAACATCAACGCCTTCTGGCAGCATTATCGTCGGCAGCATGTCCCCTGTCGGTAGCAGCTATAGCGGCCAAACCAACTGTGTAAGCTTCGTAAAGTGGGTAATTGACCACCACACGAATGCATACGATGGTCGCGCAACAGGTAACGGTGGTTCAGTTGCGGGTACGCTTCGAGCTGCCTTCGGCTGGAAGAACATTCGGGCACCGCACGCCGTTGTTAGCCTACCCAACAGTGGTGGGTGGGATCCTGGCCACACGGCAATTGTTGACGCAGTCTACTCCGATGGGTCTATCAAGGTCGAGGAGTCGAACTGGTATGGTCACTACGATACCCGTTCTATCTCAGCTGCCCTGGCGAGTGGTTACTCATACGCCTACTCAGGCTCAGACTGGCACTAGAGTTCTTAAAACTAAAAATACCTCGGGAGTCTCCGGGGTATTTTTAGTTTGGCGGAGAGAGAGGGATTCGAACCCTCGGAACCTCTTGCAAGGCTCACTTGTTTTCGAGACAAGCCAGTTCAACCACTCCTGCACCTCTCCACGTCTGGGGTATTGTAGACCACCTCTGTTATATTGCCAACCTAGAATCGGGAAATGATACTGAGCACCAGCACAATACCGCCCAGTAACCGACGGAACAACGTGGCTCCCCAGCATAGTTCCAATACCGCCCATATTCCTATGGCGATGAAGCTACCGACGTTCGCTACTGTGTGGATCGGGTTGGTATGCACTAGCTTGGCTACAATGAGTAATACCCCCCAGCTGATGAGTGGCGCGTTTGGCCACTGAAACAGCACGAGTTTGCCATGCTTGTCTGCAAAGACTGCTTTGAGTAGGTGATTCATCAAGTAAGTATGGCATTATCGAGAGTTTTATGCTAAACTTACCCCTGTTGTCTTTCCCGGATGCTTCAAAAGTCACGAAGGGAAAAAGAGCATGAGCACCCGTAGCTCAGCTGGATAGAGCGTTGGCTTGCGGAGCCAAAGGTCGTAGGTTCGAATCCTGTCGGGTGTACCAAATTAAGGCGGTCAGCGAAAGCTGGCCGTTTTAATTTGGTTGCATGCATTCGCATGCGAGAACCTGCGAAGTAGGTGCCGTGGAGCGAGAATGAGCGCAGGAATATGTTCCGAGCACGCCGCAGCGGAGAAAGCGAAGCCGCCATCCTGTCCGCGTACCAATAAGCTACTTATGCTGTTCTCTTGCGAGTGGCGCAGCACTTGTATCGTTTTCCAGCCCCGTGAATTGTATAAACTTGGAAGGCACAACTTCCCCAGAGGCAGTAACAGTAATTTTCTGTAGTCCAACTGGTACGCCGTCACGGTAGGTCACCAGCGTAACGCCGGCATCACGGCGCAGTGGCCCAAGTGATATGGCAAACGCCGCTCCCCCAGCGGTCGTCGTAGTATATGAGTAACCCACTTTGCCATTCTCACCAACCACCTCGGTCGGTCCTATATAGCGATGCAGATGGCCGCCGAGCACCAAATCTACGCAACCACGGGCCAATGCTTCCTGACCGGCGCCTGCCTCGTGCACGAGGAGTGTGCTAATGCGCTCCCCTGCCTGGTCGGCTCGGCAGGCAATGTCGGCCAAGGCCTTTGACTGTTGGTCGAGTGTCTCACTGGCGAATGAGGCTGAGTTCACAAAGCCACTGCTCTTTGGGTCTGGTAGCCCTAAAAAGCGGATGCCAGCCGCGGTTACGACCTTACCGTTCATGGTTTCAAAGCCGTGCTTGGCCAGGTAGTCGCTTACGAAGGTGCCGTGGTCGTGATTGCCCGATACGGCTAAGCGATGTTTAAACGGCTTTGACTGACTTATAAGCGAATCGAGGCTAAATGATTCCCAGGGTTGCCCAGATGAGGTGTCGTCACCGCCGTCAGCAAGCACCGTTGCACCACCAGCCTCACCAATTGCGGTGTCCACTGGGTCGACGTCAAGGTTATCGTGTCGATCGGCGACGAATAGCACGACGGTCTCATCGGGTTCTGGTTGGTGCAAGAGTGGTGCGAGCTGATGGGCTTTTTCAGTCAGACTCTCGTAAAACGGCTGTGATTTCTGGAAGGCCACTAGCCCACCCCGCAAGAGGTTCGCTCCTTCATCGGTCAGGAAGTTAGACTCTACCGATACCTTCTGAGCGATTTTGGGTATATCGATACCGGGTAGTACGTTTACAATCGGCTGCCATACGGGTGGTTGACTAACGTGATTAGATGTATGCATGGCAGCTACTGGAGCGCCCACGAGGCCACCAGCGGTGATAACTAATGTACCGACTGCAAGGTGACTTTGCGCACGGTTTTGGAGGTTGTCTCGGAGTTCTTTTCGCCGTCGCGGTCCCACTAGCATCCAGATGCCGGGTACCGCTAAGCCGCCAATGCCACCGTATACCCCAGCCTCCAGTAGCATATCTTTGGCAAGACCGGAGACTTTCTCGATTTCACCACTTGGCTGCGAAGCAATAGCTCCGTAGCGAGCAATGAGCTCTTCCCCACTCGTAGCTTCTGTCGGCCCAAGGTCTATATGAACGCCGATGTCTAGTGGTGATCGGAGAGGATAGCGCAATGATGGAAAGGCTGCGCCCCCGTCGACAGTTGCGAAGTCATCATGGGTTACGGTTACGACCGCTTCATGGCTGGCAATGGTGGTGTCTCTCGATTCGTTGGCAAGTGTCACGCCAGCTATTGCGGCTCCACTCAGAGCCCATGCTGCGACACCGCCCAAAAACTTTACAGCCAATGGTGGCCCAGTATGGGCCTCTAGGGGCTGGGACCCCTGTTCTCCTAGGCTGCTCATGAGCCTTACCATACGCTCATTGCGGCGCTTTTTCAATATTACTCACGATACTTGTTCGCACTAGGAGCACCCTGCCCCAGCAAAAGTAACCCAAAAATGGGCGTCCTCGTGTAGACTATGAATATGTCAAACTTTCTCGTTGCAATCTTCTTCGGATGTGGTGTCGCTGGCTGGGCCTACGCACAACTCGCTCGCCGTTCCGGCAATGCCAACCCGAGTAGTACACTCCTAGCAGCTGGGGGTGCCGGCCTGGTTGCGGCCATATTTATCTTTACGCTGCTTAAGTACGTCCTCAATATTGGCTAAATAACTAGCCGTTCAGTGCTATTTGCTCTTCATTTTTGGGCGCATAGCTAGTATGATATGGCCATGGATGTGAGTGGGGCGGTCGTCAACGAATTGGTTTTGGGTAAGCGCTTGCAAGCTGCCCGCAAAGCGGCCGGGATGACGCAGCAGGATCTCTGCCAAGCCGCCGGCATTAGCTACTCAACACTCACCAAGATCGAGCGGGGGGCTATTAAAGCGCCATCGATTTTCACCGTGAAAAGTATCGCTGACGCCTTCGGTCAGAGCCTCGATGAACTTGTTGGTGGTCGCGCCAACACCAAGCTTGGTTCCAAGAACGGTATTAAGTTTATCTATTTTGATCTCAATGACTGCTTGGTTCAGCCCCGGAGCAAGGGCTTCGCCATGCTCGCTGCCGACAGCGGCCAGCCAATTGACGTGGTGGAGTCGGTTTTCTGGCGCTATGACGGCCAAGTTTGTCGGGGTGATATGAGCCTAGATGACCTCAACACCGTCTGGGCAGAGCGTCTGGGTGTCTTAGTCGACTGGAAGAAGTACTACATGGCTGGTGTCGAGAAGATGCCAGGCATGGATGCCCTGGTTGAGTGGGCGGCCCAGAACTATCATGTAGGCGTACTATCGAACAGCATGCCAGGATTCATCCCTTCGATGCGTGATGCTGGTATGCTGCCGAATGCAGTATTCGACGTTATCGTGGATTCATCAGAGGTCAAAGCGCTCAAGCCAGAGTCCAAGATCTTCCAAATCGCGACCGCCAAGGCAGGTGTTGAACCGCACGAAATTATGCTCATCGACGACAACCGATCTAACCTCATGGCGGCCGAAGATGCCGGCTGGCGGGCGATTCAGTTTGATAACTACCAGCCTGAGCTATCTATCGAAAATATTAAAACCGCCCTGGCAACTACTTAGGCGAAACGTTTTTGTTCAGTTTCAATGGCGCTCAGTTGCTGCTTGGCGTCGTCTAGCTGGTCATGAGTCTGCTGAACGACCGCCTCTGGGGCGTTGTCGACATAGGACTTGTTCGAGAGGCGGCCTTCGAGCTGCTTGACGACTTTCTGCTGGCCTTCAAGCTTGGCCTGGAGCTCCTCACCATACTTACGAGCGGTGTCGCGGTCAATGTCGAGCCAAGCGTGTTCGGTAGTGCTCGTTAGAGCGACACCCTCGCTGCTCCCCTGCCCCTCGCTGACGGCCTTTAGACGAGCTAAACGGGCAATCAGGGACGAGTTCTCCTTGAGCAGTTTAGAATCGCTGTAGAGCAGCGTCGTGCCTGTCGTGCGCAGTGCGCGCGTGATGAAGCGGCTTTCGGCCACGATGGCTTTAACTGTTTCAAACTCTTTGGCTTTGGTCTTCTCAGAGGCGGCCACGGTTGGCCATTGCTGGACGGCTAGGACAGAAACTTCATCTTCACTCCCCTGCCAGCCCAATGTCTGCCAAATAGTTTCGGTGACGAATGGTGCGAACGGATGGGCGATGATCAGGATAGATTCCAACGCATGCTTTAACAGGGGTAGATTTTGCCCGGCCTTGCTGGCTTCGATATACCAATCCGCGAAATCATCCCAGACAAAGTGGTAGAGCGTGTCATAGGCTTCGCTGAAGCGATACTTGTCGAGGTGTTCGCCAATAACAGAGGCCGCAGCACCTAATTCGTGTAAAATCCAGTGGTCCGCCGCGCTCCGAGCAACGATTGCATTCCCCTGCTCTTCGCCGACCAAGTCTTCGATATAGCGAGCAATGTTCCAGAGCTTATTGCAGAAGTTGCGGGCGTCTTCGACCTTGCGCTGATCGTAGCCACGATTTACAGCAGCGGTACGGCTGGCGATAATACCCATACGTAACGCATCTGAGCCAAACTCTTCGATAACTGGCAGCGGATCCACGACGTTACCCAGCGACTTGCTCATTTTGGCACCGTCAGAGGCCATGACATACCCATGAATGTAGACTTCGCGGAATGGAATCTCGTCGGTTACGTATAGGCCGAGCATGATCATGCGGCTGACCCATGGGTATAGAATCTCGCCACCGGTTTCCATCAGGCTCAAGGGGTAAAATTGCTTGAAATCGTCGCTCTCTGGGTAGTCGAGCGTGGCGTACGGCCACGAGCTACTGCTGAACCACGTGTCAAAGACATCGGGATCACGGTGGTAGGTCTTGCCATCTTGGGTAATTACCTGTTCGCTGACATTTTCATTGAAAATCCAATCTTCTGGATCATCAACGTTCTGAAATGCTGGGATCGGAATGCCCCACGCAATCTGGCGGCTAATGTTCCAGTCACGCAGACCTTCCAGGTAACGGATCAGTTGATCGCGCTTCCCTTCTGGGTAGAAAGTGATCTGGCCTTCCTGCAGCACTTTGATGGCGCGCTTGGCTAGCGGCTGCATATCTACAAACCACTGCTCACGCAGCAGCGGCTGGATGACCGTGTCGCACTTATAACAGTGGCCAACGTTGTGCAGGTGTTCCTCGGTTTTAACTAAGAACCCCTGCGCTTCCAGATCGCGGACGGTGACTTCCCGCCCCTCTTCGACGGTGAGGCCGAGATACGCTTCAGGCACGTCAATCAGCTTGCCTTCATGGCTAATGACGGTCAGTTTTGGCAGATCGTGTCGCTGCCCAGCTTCGAAGTCGTTCTGGTCGTGAGCTGGCGTAATCTTGACCGCGCCGGTACCGAAGGTAGTGTCAACGAAGCTGTCAGCGATAATTGGCACTTCCCTATTCGTGAGCGGTAAGCGGACGGTCTTGCCGACGAACGGCTTGTAGCGCGCATCGTCTGGGTTCACAGCGACGGCGACGTCACCGAACATCGTTTCTGGACGAGTGGTTGCGACGACCAGTTCCCCGCTGCCATCAACGAGTGGATAGCGAATGTGCCACAAATGGCCGGGCTCTTCGCGGTGGACAACCTCGACATCTGCAAATGCGGTGCCGTGGAAGGTGCAGAAGTTTACGAGTCGCTCACCTCTGTAAATAAGCCCTTCATCCCACATCTTCTTGAAAGTACTGTAGGCGCGGCTTACGACCTTGTCTTCCAGGGTAAAAGTAAAGCGGGTCCAGTCACAGCCAACGCCCATGGCGCGCATCTGGTTGGTGAAGTTCTCGCGGTTGAGGGCTACAAAGTCCCAGATCTGGTTGTAAAGCTCTTCACGTGAAAAGTCGAAACGACTCTTCCCTTCCTTAGCCAAGTGTTTCTCGTAGACGGATTGCGTCTCGAACCCGGCATGGTCCGCGCCTGGTAACAGGAGTGCGGCCTCACCTTTCGCTCGATGGTACCGTACTGCAATATCCTCTAGCGCTACGGTCAGTGCATGCCCAATGTGCAGGTTGGCATTGGCGTTTGGCGGTGGCATGACGATAGAATAAGCCGTATCTGATGTAACAGGGGTGAAAGCACCCGTCTTTTCCCAAAGAGCGTAGATATCAGTTTCGTACTGACCAGGTTCGTAGATTTTTGGTAATTTCATATACCTACCATCATACCACCCCTGTTAATTTTCACGAAATTAGGGCGAGATTCACGTGAAAATGGTTACTTACATCGAGAGATTAGGGGAGATATCGAGCTTGTAGGGGTCAGCCATGGGCTGTTGCAGCAGGACCTTATAGGCGCCGAGGGTGGCAATCATGGCACCGTTGTCGGTGCAGAGTTTAAAGTCTGGATATTCGAGCGGGAAAGGGATGCGAGCGGATAACTGCTTGCGCAGCTCACTACTAGCGGCAACGCCGCCGGCAATCACGACTGAAGCCGGGGAGAACTCTTCGACGGCCAAGACGGCTTTGTCGACAATTGTTTCGACGGCAATACGTTGAAAGGTGGCGGCAATGTCAGCCTTCTGAGGCTCAGAGAGGCGCGCAGGGACGTCTTTAGAGGGGAAATGGTAATCTTCGCCGATCATAGCCTGGGTCTGGCGTAGAACGGCTGTTTTGAGCCCAGAGAAGCTGAAGTCGTATTTGTGCTCCATTTTGGCCTTTGGCAGATCAAACGCGTGATCATTGCCATGCGCGGCAGCCTTGGCCACATTGGGACCACCAGGGTAGGGCAGGCCGGTAATCTTAGCAACTTTATCAAAAGCCTCACCAATAGCGTCATCTTGAGTTTGACCGAGCAGCCGGTACTGGAAATGATTGGTGAAAAGCGCCAGCTGACTATGGCCCCCAGATACGATGATAGCGAGCATTGGAAACTGTGGTGGCGTGCGGAAGCTGTAGTCGGCCAGAGCAGGGGAACCACTACTGATGAAGTTGGCGTATATATGGGCCTCAACGTGGTTGACAGCGTAGAGCGGCTTACCATAGGTAATGGCTAGGGTGCGAGCCGTCAGCACGCCTATCAACAGGCTACCACCCAGCCCAGCGCCATATGTTACGGCTATGGCATCTATGTCGTCCCAGGTAGCATGAGCCAACTCGAGAGCCTCTTTGATAACAGGGATAATCGCCTCAATATGGCTGCGGGCGGCAATTTCAGGAATAACGCCGCCGTACTGGGCATGCAGGTCCATACTGCTGGCGACGACATTGCTTTGCAACAGTGTACCGGCCGCAGCGTCGGTCAGTTCCACGACAGCAGCCGCCGTCTCATCACAACTCGTCTCAATACCCAAAATTCTCATCTGTTATCTAGCATATCATTTTGCCGCTCGCAGTTCTGTATAATGGCAGCATATGGGTGCAAAGAGTTTAGCGAAGAAAATTATTCCAGTCGGTCTGTTCCAGGCGATTGAGCCAACCGGACATCTGCTCGAGGCAGTACTGATAAACGCCATGAACGGATTTCCGGGTAAGGGGCTACGCGTGATTGGTGTGACCGGTACGAATGGTAAGACCACTACCACGTTCATGATTCATCGTATGCTCCAGGAAGCCGGTTATAACACGGCCATTATGACTACTGTTGCGTGGGGTATCGGTGATGATATTAAGCACCAGAAACAGCACTACACGAACGTGCCAATTCGCCAGCTGATGAGTCGGCTGATTCAGCTCAAGGAGGCCAAGGTTGACTGGCTGGTGCTGGAGATTACGAGCCAAGCACTGGCCCAGAATCGAGCCTGGGGTGTGCCGTTCGATATCGCCGTCATGACCAACGTGACCCATGAGCATTTGGACTACCACAAGACGTTTGAGCGCTACCGGGATGCCAAGCGCAAGCTCTTCAAGCTAGCCAACAAAAATAAAAAAGGCATGCAGGTGGGAGTCATTAACATCGAGGACCCAAGTGCCAAGCTGTTTGCCGGCGACATCCTGAACCCCATTATGTACGGGGTAGAACAGGGCGACTTGCAAGCTACTAAGGTCAAGCTGACCTCTAGCGGCAGCACGTACGTGGCTAAGGCTGGTGATGACGAGTACCACATTACTTGTAACATCCCCGGCAGCTTTAACGTCTCGAATTCCCTCGCAGCCGTGGCTGTGGGTGGCGCCATTGGCCTGACTCGTGAAGAGATCGAGAAGGGTATTGCCGCGTTGAAGGGTGTTGAAGGGCGTATGACAACTATTGATGAGGGCCAGGCCTTCGACGTAATCGTCGACTATGCGCATACGCCGGATAGCTTCGAAAAGCTATTTGAGGATCTGCGCCCTGTTGTGAAGGGCAAGCTGATTTGTCTGTTTGGCTCAGCTGGTCGCCGTGACGCAGCTAAGCGGGCGGTGCAGGGCGAACTAGCCGGAAAATACTGTGATGAAGTGGTTATAACGGAAGAAGACGACCGCGACATTGATGGCCAGGAAATCATGGATGAAATCGCGGTGGGTGCTGAAAAAGCCGGTAAAGTCCGTGAACAAAACTTGTTCCTGGTACACGACCGGACTGAAGCAATAAATTTTGCACTCAAGCGGGCTCGCAAAGCAGGCGACACCGTGATTTTACTCGGTAAGGGTCACGAAAAGACTATTGAGCGTAATGGACCTCAGGCAGCTGAATTGCGCCACCTGAAGCAAGACGACAGTGATACACGGCGGGTTGTTACCGATGATTGGGACGAAATCGGCACAGCGCATGCGGCGCTACAAGCGCTTAAAAAGAAGTAGCGGGTGAGTCGAGCGCCGGCGTTGCCCCCTCAAACAGGGGCGCCATCTGGGCTAGGGTATCGGTATATTTCGCCAAGTGGAGGCAGTACTCGCCCAGCTCGGCACCGAAGTTGGTGTGGTCTATGCGCTGCGGTGTGTGACCCTCGATAGAAGTTTCGACATTATTCAGCGCCAGCGTAAAGTCATCCGGCATAAGGCAGTCATTGCCATTGGCACAGTGCCGCATGCACATCTCATAGTTAGACATGCGATCACCTTAGAACACTTTTTAGACGTTATCAAGCGTGAGCGTTGTGCAACGGATACTGCCGCCACCCTTGCCGAGCTCAGGATTGCTGAGGCGGATAGTGCGTAAGCCATGGGCTTCGATGTCGCTGGCAAACTGGGTGGCGCCACCGTTCATGACCACCACTTCACCAGTGGAGACAAGATTGCAGGCGAAAGCCTGTTTGGCTTCAGTCTCGGAGACTTCAATCTTATCCACGCTATCGAGGTTGCGTAGGGTGTCTTGGCTTTCAGGAGTGAATGCGCTTGGGCACCACGCAATGAGGCCCTTTTGGTCTTCGCTAGGAGCTTTTAGAACAGATAGGGCTAAGTCTAGGTCGTAGTAGAAACTATCTGGCCATCCCGAGAATGCATTCATAACCATCTGGCCATTTTCGTCTGTAACAGGGACAGCTTGGAGTTGAATGCGCTGGTAACCTAGCTGGTCGGCTACAAATGCTTGGGCTTCGGGATCGGAGCGGTACACGCTTCCGCAGAATAACAGGTTACCGCAGGGGAGGCAGTCGCCCTGACCACTGAATTTGAGGCCTTCTGGGACGCGTATGACGGTTTTGCCCTGAGCAGCCAATATTTCGGCTGCATAGGCCTCCTCGGCCTGCCTGGCGTTTGGTAGTGAGGCCAGAACGGCTGTATCACCTCGTACGACGGCCCAGTTAGCGGTGTAGACGCCATCTTGGCAGTCAACCGGTGGATCAACTTTGATGACCGTAACCCCGGCCGACTCCAGGGCTTCGCAGATTTTACGGTGTTCCTCGGCGGCTACAGTACGATCAATTGGCGCAACTTGGGTCATGAAAGGGTTGATAGCCTGGTCATCAGCGAAGTAGTCGACGCCAGACATGAGAACAGTGGTATTAATTTTAGCTGTCATAGACCCACTATTATAAGGCATGCGAAAGTGTTGACAATAATTTAAGAAAATGGTCTTGAAATTGTAAAAATCAAGCGTATACTTGTGACATAACTCACAGCGGATACTGGTAATTGTGCTAGAGACCCGGAGTTATTTTGCTTTTTTGACCCTTGTGGTCAAACGCACTTTGAGATCACGAAACGTCGATAGGAACAATGAATGCCCAAGGGCAGGGCATTGATTGTTCCTATCGAGGGACAGTTTGGCAAGCAACCACCTTACAACCAGTTGGAGGAATGATGGCTCTGATCATCGAGGCAGACGCAACGACGGACGCGTACAAGCTGTACGAGAACCCCGAGATGCGCCTCCAGGACGAGCCGACGGACCGCACCGAGATCATCGGACTCCCCGCCGACCCGAAGACCCGACTCACCCTCGGCCAGCACGAGGACGAGCGCATCAGGCATGGCATGCACTTCGACCGCAAGATGTGCGAGAAGTCGGCCCTGCGCCACGTCAAGCGCTCCAAGCGCAAGCTCAGCGAGGCCCTTCAGCGTCGCCTGTTCAGCGACAACCCCGGTGACCTGAACGTCTACAGGGCGTTCGACCTCACCAAGCGCGAGAAGGCGCAGGTCAAACTGCACCGCAAGGAGACACGGCGATCCCGCATCCTCCTGCCCGAGCTGCAGCCGGCCTGACGGCCCAACAACTTCCGGGGTCCGGGTGGAGTGCACTACCGTGCGCACTGGCTTCCAAGCCACCACCCGGACCACCGGTCCTCGCTTGCCCCCAAGGCACCCCCTGTTTCGTGATCTCTCCCTCCTAGATACTTTCAAAAGACCCCGACCAAGGTCTTTTTTGTAGCATCTTAT
>DATMTN010000017.1:0-3150 GCA_035564115.1 Candidatus Microsaccharimonas sp.
AGTAACAGGCGGCTGATGTAGGGTGGGGTTGCCAGCCAGCCGCAAACGCGCGTCTAGCTCTGGCTTGCGCGCACCAGCAACCTTCTTTGGCAGTGGTTTTTTGATATCGTCCATACGTCTCGGATCGTTTTGTCTTTACCCCTATGTGCTTACGGTTTAGTATACCGCAGTTCGACCTCAAATAACTAACCTGTACAATAGAGTGTGATGAAAAAGAAATCGGCCCAGACCAAACAGATCACCAACCGCCGCGCCAGTCATGATTATGAGCTTGGCGACTCTTTGGTGGTGGGCCTGGAACTGAGCGGCCGTGAGACGAAGGCGCTGCGGATGGGCCACGGCCAACTCCGGGGTGCCTACGTGACCGTGAAGGACGATCAATTGTGGCTACTGAATGCCGCCATCAACGGCAGCGCCGGCATTCCCATCCCCGAGGATGAACAAGCTCGTACGCGCCGTCTGCTGGCTAAGCGCCGCGAAATTGACGCTCTCATAGAGGCGAAGCAGCAGGGGAGGACTATCGTACCGCTGCAGATACTCACTCAGGGACGCTTCATAAAGCTCAAGATCGCAGTCGGTAAGGGCAAAAAGCAGTACGACAAACGCCAGACACTGAAAGCCCGTGACGAATCACGCGCCATCAACCGCGCCCTCAAACAACACTAAACCTCCAACCCCGAAAGTACTCTATGCTCCTATCAATTGATATATCTGAAAAATCCTTTGGCGATAAGCTGCTATATACCAATCTGCGCTTCGACATTCAACCCGGCGAGAAAATTGGTCTGGTTGGCCGTAATGGCACCGGCAAGTCCACACTTCTCCACATGATAACTGGCGACGATGTTGATTATCAGGGCACCATCGATGCCAAACGGGGTACGGTAGTGATCGCCAGTCGCCAGGAGCACCACGGGCACGAAGACAAGGCCGTACTTGGTTACATCCAGGGTGACCTGCCGGAGTTCGAGAAACTCCACCACATCATTACGACCTACCCACACACGATGGGCGACGATGTCCGTAAGCTTCAGACCTACGGCGATGCGCTCGACCGCTTTAGCCAACTGGGCTATTTCCAGATTGAAGACGAGTTAGGCCAAGCCTTCGAAAGCTACCAGCTTGATCCGACTCAGCTGGAGAGCAAACTACGTGACCTCAGTGGTGGCCAGAAACGCATGGTTGAACTTATAAAAGTCCAACGAGCTAGGGGTGATATCGCTCTCATTGATGAGCCGACTAACCACATGGACTACGTCGCCAAAAAGGCGTTTATAAAGTGGCTCACCTCGACCCAGGAAGCCGTCATGGTTATTACTCACGACCGGGATGTCCTAGAGGTTGTCGATCGTATTATCGAAATTCGCGATGGACGGGCCTATGCCTTCCGTGGCAACTATGACCAATACCTAAAAACCAATACCGGCCAGATTACGTCGCAGGTCAATGAGTATGACCTTACCCAAAAACGCATCAGAAACCTCAACAATGACTTGATTCGTTTCCGTCGCATGAAGGAGAAAGCCCGTGACCCGGGCACTATCAAACGTTTCAAGGGCCAGGAGGAAAAGGTCGAGGCCGAACTCGCCAAGCTGTCACTGACCGAAAAGCCCTCATTCTGGATTGACCGTGAAAACGCCGATGATATGACGCCCAAGATGGCCGACGCCTACCAGAAGTACAAAGCCCGTAACATTCAGTTAAGTGCAAAAACCGAACAAAGTCGCTCTTCCCGGTTACTGGTAGAAGCCCGCAACCTGAGTCTGGGCTATGGTGACACGCCACTCTTCACAGACGTTAACTTCTCGTTACATGAGGGCGAACGCCTGCGTCTACACGGTCGCAACGGTGCCGGCAAGACCACACTCATAAACACCATCATGGCCAAAGTCCATAACACACCGTCCGAAGCAACTGTCTTCGGCGGCACAATTGCCGTCGAGAAAGAGCTCAAGCTAGGCTACTACCAGCAGGAGATCGATGCGAAGTATCTGCCGCTCAAGCTCAAAGATGCTATCGAGCAAGCCTGCATGGATAAGGATGTCCCAGCCAGCGACCGACATACCAAGCAGCTTCTGAGCCAGTATCTATTTGATCCAATTAGCGACGGCGAAACGCCCATTGAGCGCCTCAGCGGTGGACAAAAAGCTCGTTTCCAGCTCATCCGAATGCTGCTCGATGAACCATTGATTTTGGTTCTCGATGAGCCGACTAATCACCTCGATCTGCCGAGTATCGAGGAGCTGGAAGATGCCCTCGCCCAATATCATGGGGCAGTGATATATATTTCGCACGACAGCATATTTGCCAAGAAGGTCGGTGGCGAAACGGTAGAAATCGGTCCGAGCCGCTAACTCCTTGCCACTGAGGGTGACTTTCGGTATAATTTCGTGAGTTCACCGATATTCCGGGGTAGCGCAGCGGTAGCGCAGTTGACTGTTAATCAATTGGTCGCGGGTTCGAATCCCGCCCCCGGAGCCATAAACCTTTTGACCTCTTTCAAACAGGGGTCTTTTCTTTTTATTTGATATTATGTGCACATGAAGAATGCGATTATCCTCCACGGGCAACCAAGTAGAGAAGAATACTATGACCCAACAATGCCCAGTATGAGCAACGCGCACTGGATACCTTGGCTGCAAGGCCAGTTGCTCAAGAATGATATTATGGCCGCCACCCCCGAAGTTCCGCACGCCTTCAAGCCCGACTGGGACACGTGGGTAAAAGAGGTTGAGAGATTCGATATAACTCCCAAGACTATAATCGTAGGACATAGTAGGGGTGGTGACTTCTGGCTACGCTATTTAAGTGAACATAAAGATGTTAAGGTTGGTAGGGTCGTTCTCGTTGCACCATCACTCGGCTTTCTAACCCTGGATGACAATTATTTCGGTGAATTCGTGATAGATCCTGATCTTGCTAAGAGGACTAACGGTATTACCCTCTTCCATTCTGATAATGATGGCCAGAACATGATCAATACCGCAGAGAAACTAATTGGCACAATAAAGAATCTCAAGCATCAGGAATTTCATTTAGGTCACTTCACCTCAGGAAGTATGGGTACTACAGAGTTTCCTGAACTTCTAAATGAAGTTCTTTAGTGCGAAGCTCATCCACTAGAGGGAGCCAAGCCGTACTAGATAAAGT
>DATMTN010000018.1:0-25769 GCA_035564115.1 Candidatus Microsaccharimonas sp.
CTTGGAATATCTCGTCTCAAACTTTCCCAACAGCCCGCAGTAGTTTTGGGCCTGGGGCCGTCTATAACGGCAAATTCTACATCGTGGGGGGTTGTACAGGTAGTGGTACCTGCGGCTCAACAGCTTCGGCCGATGTGGAGATCGGTGGACCGCAATCTATACCTCGGGTTGCCCACTACTCATCTATTGTCGACCTTAAAAGTACAGCAAATGGTAGTGTTGGCGGTGATCCACAGATAACGCGTTTTGCACTCGGCTTCACGCCAGCGTCGGCAAGCAGCGCGGTCAATGTTTGCTGGCAAGGCGCTACAACGGCTGCACCGAGTAATAATAATGCCTTTGGTAGCACCACCTGCGCGAGTGCTCTCACGAGTCTGAATCGTACGGTGTGGTCTAGCTATGGACGCTATGCATTTGCCTATGTCACGCTGGATGATAGCCAATCGGCCACCTTCCCCGACACAAATCAGACCAGCTTAACAGAGATAGATACCTACTTCCATGCTTCACCGGCGCGTCGGCTGCGCATGGGCCAGACCTTTACTGATATGGGCCAACAAGGTGGTAGGAATAACCAGCTAGATACCGAAGGACCGTGAGTCTAGTTTACTTTACAGCTCCCGCCAGGACCTGGTTCGTGAGCGGGCCCATCACAGAGATGAGTATCTAGAAAGATGCTCTTGGCAGCGCTCCAGAGTGATGGATCATGCTGTTTGACCATACGGTAGTACCAGTACTCACTGCCCCACAAATAGAACTCGTGCATGCCGGTGCCCTGGGCGAACTTTACCCTGCCCTCCAGCCGCGTGGCATCGAGTGACTTGTCGCCCTCGGCGGCTGATATTTGGTCGAGTGATTTGCCATTCGGGCCCCACGACTCAGCCTGGAGCTCATGGATAATCATATCGCGGCCGGTAAAGATCTTCTGCCAACCCGCTACAAAGGCGTAGTACCAGGCTGGGAACGGATACTCCAGATAGCGGTGCGTGATCTGGGCATCCCAAACACGCTTGTAGATCGATATGCCGAACTCATCAGGCTGCGGCTGCCCGATCGGCCAGCCCAGGGCATTGTTGCTGCGGTTGATGATGACGGTGTGCTGATTATCCAACTTCTTAACGAGATTAAACTCGCTTACCAAGCGGGAGCGGTCCATGGCGCCTGGAATAGTTTCACAGTTACCAAAACCCTTCAGAAAGTACTCGTTTTCGACCTGGTAACTGCGAAGGGCTGGCGAATCCTTGTAGCGGTTTACGATCGCTGAGATGAAGCTGTTGAGCTGTGGCTCCCATTGGCTGGGCTGTTCACTGCTCGCCCAGCCGGGCATATGGCACTCCGGCCAGCGTGGTTGGCGCAGCCCCAGGCTGAGGGTGATATGCCCATGAGCAGCTTCGACTTTTTGGAACTGCCAATCGAGCGTGCTGAAGTCGTACTGGCCCTTCGTGGGTTCCAGTTGATCCCAATAGCTCACGAGGCGGAAGTTACGGACGCCGACGTCGTTGATAAGTGCGCTCATAGTTTGCTGCGGGTCGAGGCCCAGACTTTGCGCGTAGGAGGGGATGAATGAGGCGCCCACTACGTAGGGCTTGTTTCGTTCACTCCAGATATACCAACGGGCAATGCCGTACATGATGGCCAGACAGATGAGAAACGTCGTAACACCAATGGTGACGAGCTTCTGCCACAGCCCACGCCGCCAGTATGCTTTCAGGAGTCGGCCCGGGGTGTGCCAGCTGATTTTCAGCCGTTTGTGGGAAGATTTCTGTGATGTCATCAGGTAGAATTATAGGCGATGCACAAGCATTTACGAATTAGTCTAGTTATACCAGCTTACAACGAGGAAGCCAATCTGGCTGACTGTTTGGAAGCGGCGCTGGCCCAGACGGTGCCTTTCTATGAAATTATTGTCGTCGACAACGCGTCGACCGACGCCACGGCTCAGGTGGCGGCCCGGTACCGAGGTGTGCGTGTGGTACATGAATCTCGTCGTGGCATTGCCCATGCGCGCAATGCTGGCTTTAACGCGGCCCGCGGTGACTACATCGCCCGGATTGACGCTGATACGCAGCTGCCAATAGGTTGGGCGGCGCACATCGAAGCTTTTTATACCGATCCCATCAACACGCAGACGGCCTGGACCGGGAGCGGCGCGTTCATGGGTGTGCCGCTCGCTCGACTCGTGAACTTTACTTATCGCACGCTCGCCTTTCACAGCAACCGGCTGCTGATTGGTCACCCAACCATCTGGGGTTCAAACATGGCCTTCCCGGCAGCAATGTGGCAAAAAGTGGGACGCCACACCTGTGTCCAGCGCGGTATCCACGAGGATTTGGACCTGGCAATCCACGCCGTGCAGGCGGATATGACGGTGTACTTCGACAAGACCATGCCCGTCCCTGCTCGTCTGCGTCGTATCGAGGGCAGTCGGGCCCAGTTGTGGGACTATCTGCAGTGGTGGCCACGGACACTTAAGCAGCATGGCTACGCTTCGTGGCGTATCTGTTGGCTGATCGGTGTTCTACCCTTGTATCTGGCAACACCCGTGCTCAATCTCGGTTCGGCACTCAAACGTGGTACAGCTCAGGTATTGAGCGCGTTCGAGGTGTAGCCACCCTGATCGGTCGGTGTTGGTCTGCATGTGCCCCACAGCCCCTTTTTGGCGGCCATGGCAGTGTCTTCTTCGGACTTGAACTGATCGGCTTTGGTGAACGGGAAGTACGGATAGTAAAAGGCATAGCCATTCTTGACTAGTTCGTCCTGAACTAAGCGGCCATCCGGCAGATAGATGTAGCGCAGCAAACGGTCGTAGCGGTCGCGGTTAGTGCTTTCAGGGTCGGAGCTAAGCCGTACCTTGTTGCCGGCGTTGGTAATAAGTTGCTTAGTGTAGGCTGCTGCCTCTGGGCCATAGCACTGCACTGGTTTGCGGGGATCGTGGGTCTCGGGCGTGTCGACGCCTATGAATCGTAGCGTTTCGTTATGGCCATTCATATCGACGATGATCGTATCGCCGTCATCGTAGTGCACAACGCTGTAGAGCCCCGGCTGATTTACTTCGGCCGCTTTCTTGACTCCGCCAAACCAACCGTGCAATTGCCCGAAGTACACGATGAGTGATACCACAAATACAATTAGCGACAGCCACTGGCGTTGCTTACGACTCAGGAGCGAGACACGCCGAGCCACAGTTAGATACCTAATTTTTGACGAATTGCCGACTCACTGATGTGGGCGCCATCGATTTGTATGACTTGTTCGTCTGAGTCAGGCTCCTGTAAGTGGTCGCTGAGGCGATTAAAATCGGTGAGCTCCATATTGCCCCATACTCGGGTATCTTTGTCGGTTGATTCCTCGGTGGCACGCTTACGAGCGAGTTCACGGTCGGTTGTCATCCAGATGACCACAGTATTGGCGCCATGTCTGGCGGCAATGGCACGTAATTTGTCGCGATCAGCCCGGAAGTTGAAGTTCGTGTCGTAAATGACGCACCGTCCCTGTGCGAGTAGGTCATCGGCGGTATGGTTCAGATGGTCGTAGAGCACGCGGCTCTCTTCGCGACTATGAGTGACTTCGTCGAACAATACATGTCGCTCAAAATCCGCCCATAGGTGCACGCCGTCAGTAGCTTCACGGATTATGCGCGCCACGGTGGTTTTGCCGGCACCCGGATAGCCCATGAACAGATAGAGTGTTGGTCTAGTCATTATGGTCATTGTAGCAGACGTAGGAGGCTAGTAATCAATGCCTTTATTGGCCAAAAATTTGTCATCGAAGTGATGTTTGATTTTGGTCATGTTGGTGGCAATGTCGGCGTAGCGCAGGAATTCCTCTGGAAAGTCGCGGCCGGTGACACACAGGGACGTTTTGGGGCTGTGGCCTTCTAGCAGGGCCTGCAGCTGGTCTTTGCTAAGGAGGCCGTCGTGGACAGCGTTGTTGATCTCGTCACAGATGACGAGGTCGTAGTCACCGCTGGTGGCGGCCCGGAAGGCCTCATCGTAGGTTTCCTGGGCAGCTTGTTTGTGCTGCTCATCGCTGACGGCTGTCGGGCTTAGATGGTCCGCGTTATAAAAGCCCTTACCACCTTTGTAAAAGTACAACTGGTCTTTGAACAGCGGTGTGATGTCGCGGATGAAGGCGTGTTCCCCAACTCCCCAGTATTTAATAAACTGGATGTAGGCCACCTTCCAGCGATTGCCGAGGGCGCGCGTTAGCAGCCCCATTGAGGCACTGGTCTTGCCCTTGCCTTCGCCGGTGTAGACCAGCACCACTGATTCTTTGGTTTCGAAATCTTCAAACGCCATACTGGAGACTAGTATAGCCTACCCGCGTCTTACTCATTTCACTCCTTGGGTCTTCGGGGACGCATCGGTTTGTCGGGCATCTCCCCGCTGGGTACACTGACAGGTTGTATCTGGATGGGTCTGGTTGTTTCACCGAGCTTGGTGGAGAGCTCTTGGAAACGATTGCCGTAGGCCCAGGCCAGCACCTCGGCGCTGTTGGCGGCGGTAGTGAGTTGGAGCTCGCGGAATAGCTCTCCAAGCCGTAGCGCGATAGATACTTCAGGGTACCCCCGTACGATGTATTCGGCCTTGCGGCGTGGGATGGTTTGACCTGGTAGAAGCGGCTCCGCACCCTTTGTAATAAAGTGAATGCCCGTTTGTAGCTGGTTTTCGGCGAGCTGGCGGGTAACAGGATCTTTGCCGTACTGGCTTGCCCCATAGCGGGCATAATAATCTCGGATGCGTCGAGTGATGGAGTCGCGTGGGATCGAAAAGATGGTTTCACCCCTGGTAGTGACCGCTTTGCGTCCCTGGGTCAGGAGCCGTCTGGTTTCACGCTCCGACCAGTCACGCATAGCGCTATCTGGATCGGCGTCATTTGCTTGACTGACGCGGGGTGTGCCATTGAGGTCATCAATCTTATTATTACTGATAGTGGAGACGTAGGTGTGCAGGCCGTTGGTGAGGCTGTGGGCTTGGTCGGGCCTGGCGTGGTAGAGGTCGATTCCCTGTTCAATCCACAAAAACTGGCGCGCCCCTTCGAACATATCACGTTCCACGCCTTCTATACTATGAAACAATCTTTCGGTGGGTTCAGCTGGGTCAAATGATTCAGGGTTGTGTGTGATATCTGTGGTCATAGCACCTCCGTACGCTCATCGTAGCAGCCTGAATCTGAGTTTATTGTGAGAATTTTCTCTAGATAGGCTTACTTTGCTCGTGTTGGGTAGGTTCTGCTTACTAACTTCTGTATAATGCAGCTAATAGGAGTTCTCAAGAGAGTATGAAGGTTTTTATTCAAGTGCCGTGCTTTAACGAGGAGCAGACTCTGCCGCTCGTGTTCGAACATATGCCCAAGACACTGCCAGGTGTCGATGAGGTGGAGTGGTTGATTATCGATAATTGTAGTACCGATAACACCGTGGAAGTTGCCAAAAAGCTCGGGGTGAAGCACATTGTTCGGCAGCGCCGAAATATGGGCTTGGCTCGCAGTTTTCGTGATGGCGTTGACTATGCGTTGAAGCATGGGGCGGATATTGTGGTGAATACCGATGGCGATAACCAATATCCCCAAGATCGTATCGCCGACCTAATCCAGCCAATTCTGAGGGGTGAGGCCGAAATTGTCATTGGTGACCGCCAGACCGCCAAGATTGCCCACTTCTCTGGATTTAAGAAAATCATGCAGCGTTTTGGGAGCTGGGTCGTAAACAAAGCCGCTGGTACTGACCTGCCCGATGCGGCTAGCGGTTTCCGGGCGTACTCGCGCAAGTCGCTGATGATGCTCAACATCGTTACAACCTTTAGCTACTGCATGGAGACGATCATCCAGGCTGGTAATAAGCGCCTGAAGATCGTCTCGATTCCGATTACCACCAACAAGAAGACACGTGAATCGCGCCTATTTAAGAATATTTGGCAGCACATGAATAAGTCCGGCCAAGCGATTCTGCGCAACTTCATTATGTATAAGCCGCACGTTATTTTCATTACGTTTGCGCTGGTGTTTGGCGTTGGCGCAGTTGTGCCGTTTGGACGGTTCTTTGCGTTGGCAATAGTGGAGGGCACGACTCGTGGTCACTTGCAGTCGCTTATCTTTGGAACGGCGATGCTGGTGGGGTGTCTGCTGTCGATCGCCCTGCTGGTAATTTCAGATCTACTGAAAACAAACCGCATCCTTATCGAGGATCAACTTGAACGACTCAAAGAGATTCAATATAAAAAGTAAGCCTACCCAAGCAGTGCATGCAGTATAATGAGGCCCCAATGAGCACCAGAGCTGTGTACGGAAAAGGAACAAGACAATGAATAACTCTGGATCTATCGAAACGATAACAGTGCTTGGCGCTGGCTATGTCGGACTGACGACGGCGGCCCTTTTCGCACACGCAGGCTATACTGTGTACCTCGTGGAGCCAAACGAGCAGCGACTACAGACGATTCGTTCTGGTAAGTCATTCTTTTTTGAGGAAGGTTTGGATCCCATCATTGAGCACGCGGTGGCACAGAAGACCCTCATCCCAACTGATTCCTACGAAACGTGTATTGCCGAAAGCCAGATCGTGTTCTCTTGTGTTGGTACGCCTGACAACCCTGATGGTAGCTCCAACCTGAGCTACATTTTTGCCGCTGCTAAGGCCACGGCTCAGCACGCCAAGTCTGATCTGATTTATGTCCAAAAAAGCACCGTACCAGTTGGCACGGGCGCGAAGCTGCAGACCTTATTTCAGGAGCTGGGCGCATCTATCCAGTATGTTTCCAATCCGGAATTTTTGCGTGAAGGTATGGCCTTGTATGACACGCTGTTCTTCGATCGGGTGGTTGTGGGCAGCACCGATACAGCGGCGAACGAGAAAGTTCTGGACGTCTATCGGCATGTGGAGGCAATTCGCCCGGCCATGATTGAACTATCCGGTGTCCGCACTGATCGCCCGGCAAATACCTCAGTTGACTTGGCTCGTCGCAGTACGGAGTCGGCTAGCAAGTACCTCACAACGCAAACGCTTGAAAGCGCTGAGCTCGTCAAAGTTACTTCCAACGCCTTCCTGGCTCTCAAGATATCATTTGCAAATTCCATAGCAGTGTTGGCCGATCGCACAGGGGGTGATTTTCGGGAAATCGTCCAGGCTGTGGGGGCAGATCCGCGCATTGGCTCGCTGCTCTGCAATGGTCGTGGCTATGGCGGCGGCTGCTTCCCTAAGGACGTATCGGGCTTGATTGCTAGCGGCCTGGATAACGGTGTGGAGCTGGATATTGTGCAGGCTACGCAGCGGGTGAATAGCGCGATGCCTGGCTATATTGTCGAAAAGCTATTGAGTGCTTTTGCAGGTGACATGACCGGCAAAAAGGTAGCGGTGCTGGGCTTGAGTTTCAAGGTTGGTACGAGTGATGCCCGTAAGAGTCCAGGTGTAGCAATCGCTAACCTTCTCGTTCGCGCTGGTGCGACTGTCTTTGCCTATGACCCCGAGGCTCGACAAGAGGCCGATGAGATACTAGTGTCGGAGGTGACGGTGACCAAGACCATGGCCGAGGCGATTGCGCAGGCCGATGCGGTGCTAATTACTACCGGCTGGCCAGAGTTTATCACTCACGGTGCAAGCGAATATGCGCAGCAACTACAGGGAGCTAAAATTCTCTTTGATACAACCAACAGCTATGACCGAGAGCCCGTACGCGCTACCGACCTTCAGTACATGGCAGTAGGTGGGAAGCTGTAGGCTAGTACATGAAGACACCTACGAAAGCTATCATTTGCGCCGCCGGCATCGGCAGTCGTTTTTTGCCGCAGACCAAAGCAGTGCCCAAGGAGATGCTACCTCTCATTGACCGTCCGGTTATCCAACTAATCTCCGAGGAAGCCGTGGCGGCTGGTGTCAAGGAAATCATTATCGTTATTAACGAGAACAAGGGTGCTATCGAGAATCACTTCGCACACAATGACAAGCTCAGTACGGTGCTCCGTAAGGATGGTAAGCATCGAGTGGCTGATATCATCGAGAATATTCCCAAAATGGCCAAGTTTACCTATGTGCAGCAGCATGACCTGCCAACTGGTAGTGCCCGCTCGGTCCTAAATGCCCGCCAGTTCCTCGATGACGACGAGCCGTTCTTTGTCTTTTATGCTGATGACTTCTTTCGGTCTGCGACGCCACGAGCAGTTCAGCTGCTCGATGCCTATGCGCGAACTGGTAAAAGTACAATTTCACTCATTGAAGTTGATATCGAGGATGCCGAAAAGTACGGCATGGTGGCGATTGGTGAAGATATCGGCGAGCAGACATACAAAATATCACGCTTGCTGGAAAAGCCAGGCGCGGCCAATGCGCCGAGTACCTTTGCTAGTGTGAGCGGTTACTTGTTGACCCCTGATATCCTGCCTTATATTGCCCGCACGGCACCTGGTAAGAACGGTGAGATTACTCTAGCAGACAGTATTGATATGTTTGCCCAGGAAAACGATATCTATGGCAAATTTATCGATGGTATCTGGCATGACACCGGCGATCAGCTGAAATATGTCGAGGCGCAAGTTGATTTGATGCTCGAGATGCCTGAATTCGCCCCAAAATTACGTAGTTTCCTGCAGCAACGTCTCAACGATAAATAATCAACCTCCGGTCTGGTGGGAGCCGCGACCGATGCTGAAGGCTCACACGAAAACTTATGAGACGAGGGCGTGGGCTTTGAGGCTGGCGTCGATGCGCGGTCGATCGAAGCCAACAACGATGTCGCCCTCGATGTCGAGAACTGGAATGCCGGTCTGACCTGACTTGCTCACCGACTCGTTGAGCCAATCACGGTTGTCGTCCACATTGCGGTACTCATATTTGACGTTTAGCTTATCGAAGTAGTCCATGGCGACATGGCAAAAGGCACACCATTCGGCGCCGTAGACAATAATTGGGCTTTTAGAATCACTCATAACGTATATTGTACCATGCATTACTTTACAAAATATAGTATGAATTCCTACATCTATTCAGCTTATCCTTGGGTATGCTAGGTCTCATGTCTTGCATCACAGAGGTGACATCTGTTATAGTGGAGGAAAGATGAAGACGCCCGCCGTTCAAGCTACGTCGCACGCGACGCCGCCTGCTGCTATGAGTGAGCAGTCTGCTCGTGGTCGTTCTGCGTTTGTCTCTTTAGCGCTTGATATGAGCTGGCAGCTCGCTGTCGTGGTACTAGTACCGATGATTGCTGGCGCCCTGCTCGATAAGAAATTCAATACCTCGCCGACATTCGTGCTTATTGGGCTTGCCATCGCCGTTCTTGGTTCGGTTGCGGTTATGTGGCGCACTCTCCAAACAGCTAATAGCCTACCGGTACCGAAGTTGAGCGCTGCCCAGAAGCGCGCAGTTCAAAAGCAGTATGAGGAGGATGACAAGGATGCTTAGCCTGTTCACTCGTTTTGCGGTCGAAGATGGCCCAGCGGTGCACGTTGCACCAGGTACCGACTTCACCATCGGCAGTCTGCATGTCACCAACTCGATGCTGTATGGCTGGATTATCTGCACCCTGATGATTATCGGGCTAATCTATGTCGCCCGCCGTGTCAGCGTCAAGCCCAAGGGTGGCTTCATCCAGTACATTGAGGCCGGCGTAACCTTCGTGAGCGATTTAGTGGTTAATGCTTTTGACGACAAGTCCAAGGGCAAGAAGTATGTACCTTTCTTCGTCACACTGTTTTTCTTTGTACTACTCAACAACTGGGCGGGACTGTTTCCCTTGGTTGGTGAGGGTCTGCAGATCCACGGTCACCCCTTCCTGCGTCCGATGACTGGTGACCTGAACGCCACTGTCGGCATGGGTCTGGTAACGATGATTTTTGTCTATGTCGCCTCTGTCCGTGAGGTTGGTGGTTTTGGCAAATACATCAGCCACTTCTTTATGGGCAGCCCGCTCAACCCACTGTACCTGGTAATCGGCCTGATTGAGATGTTGACCGACCTGACCCGTACACTCAGCCTGGCACTTCGATTGTTCCTGAACGTCACCATTGGTGAGATTGTCATTGCTGTGTTTGCCTACCTGGGACATCTGTTGGCACCGGCCAGCATCCTGTCGCCAATTACCGCGCTACCATTTACCCTGCTAGAGCTGGGTGTGGGAGCGCTTCAAGCCTATATTTTCGTTATCCTCGGGGTCAACTACCTCGCCATTGCCGTCAACAGTGCGCACGCACCTGACGACCATGACGAAGTAGCGGACGAAGTACCTGCTACGGTTTCCACCAAGGGAGCTACGGCTTAAGAGGATAAAACGAACGTCATTCATTAAGAAGATTTAAAGGAGAAAGAAATGACAGAACTTGTAACATTTGCAGCTGCCAGCACCGACATTATCGGTAAAGGTATTATGATTGGTGGCGGCTTCATCGGACCAACCATCGGTATTGGCCTGGTCGGTGCTAACTACCTCGCAGCCGTTGGCCGCAACCCTGAGGCATCGAAGTTCCTGGGCCAGGCCCTGGTCTTCGTGGGTCTTATCGAGGTCTACGGACTACTGGCCTTCGCATCAACCTTCTTCGTTAAATAAGGATATTAAGAGTTGATTACACAAGTAACACAATTTGGAGCTGACAACGCCTCGGGCATCGGTGCCCTAGGTATTGATGGCAAAGCGCTGATCATCCAGCTGATTACCTTCGGCCTGGCTTTTCTGGTGCTGAAGAAATGGGCTTTTGGGCCGATTCTGAAGATCATGGACGAGCGCCAGCAGACCATCGAGAACGGCGTGGCGCTTGGTGAAAAGATGAAGCGTGATGAAGCCAAGCTGGAAGCCAAGATTGCCGACGAGCTGGCTAAGGCTCGCTCCCAGGCTGATGGTATCATCGCTGCCGCCAACGACACCTCACGCGACAAGATCCGCGAAGCCGAAGCCAAGGCTAGCGACAAGGCTGCCGGTATCCTGAAGGATGCCGACGAGCGCATCAAGACCGACACCGCTCGGGCCCGTAAGCAATTGGAGTCTGAGTTGGTTAGCCTGATTTCTGACGCCACTGAAGCCATTATTGGTGAGAAAGTTGACGCCAAGAAAGACGCACAGCTGATCGACAAAGCCCTCAAGGAGCAGAACGCCTAATGAAAACGCCGCGAACCAAGATTGCTAGCGTAATCGCTGACCGCACCCTCAAGCAGGGTGAGTCTAAAGAGCTGGCGAAGGAAATCGCGGCGTATCTTCTGGCCGAGAAGCGGGTTGGCGAGCTGGAGTCCGTGCTGCGCGATGTTCAGGTTGACTGGGCTAAGAGCGGCTATGTCGAGGTGTTGGCATCGACTGCTCACCCACTGACGGCTGATGTGAAGGCTCAGATTACCGATAAAGTAAAGCAACTCTACCCTGAGGCCCGGCAGATTGTCGTGACAACAGTAGCAGACCCCGAAGTTATCGGTGGTGTGCGCCTGTCTCTCGCCAATCAGCAGCTTGATCTATCGGTAGAGGCTAAATTGAATAAGTTCAAACAGCTGACTGCTGGAAAGGAATAATACACGTGGCAGATTTATCTATTACTGAACTGAGTGGCGACATCCGCGCGGCTATCGCCGAGTTGAAGTCACGCCCAGAAATTGAAAGCACCGGTGTGGTTACTCGTATCGGTGACGGCATTGCCTGGATCTATGGTCTGAGCGCGGCTGGTTACAACGAAATGCTTGAAATTGATGGCGCCGATGGCCAGAAGGTCACTGCGTTTGCCTTCAACCTCGCTGAGGATGAAATCGGTGCAGTGCTTCTCGGTGAAGACATCAATGTCAAGGCTGGCGCCAGCGTCCGTCTGTCGGGTCAGGTGTTGGAAGTGCCAGTTGGTCCAGAGCTCGTTGGCCGCGTGGTTGACCCAATGGGTAACCCACTTGACGGTGGTGAGCCTATCAAGGCTAAAGCCAAGAGCCGCGTCGAGCGTCCCGCCCCTGGTGTTATGCAGCGTAAGGGCGTGCATGAGCCACTCATGACCGGCCTCGTAGCTATCGACGCCATGGTGCCAATTGGTCGTGGGCAGCGTGAGCTGATCATTGGTGACCGCCAGACTGGTAAGACCGCGATTGCTGTCGACACTATGGTCAACCAGGCCAAGCAAAAGACCGGCGTTATCAACGTCTACGTTGCGATTGGTCAGAAGGCTTCCAAGGTCGCTGCCCTGCAGGAACGTCTGAAGCGCGAAGGTGTCATGGACCAGACGATTATCGTCGCTACCGGCCCATCTGACCCAGCTGCCATGCTCTACCTGGCGCCATACGCTGGTGCGGCTATGGGTGAGTACTTCCGTGATAACAAGCAACATGCCTTGATCATCTACGATGACCTGACTAAGCACGCTCAGGCGTACCGTCAGATGTCACTGCTGCTCCGCCGTCCACCAGGGCGCGAAGCCTACCCAGGTGATGTTTTCTACCTGCACTCTCGCCTGCTCGAGCGTGCTGCCAAGCTGTCTGATGACCTCGGTGCTGGCTCATTGACCGCCCTGCCGATCATTGAGACCCAGGCTGGCGATATCTCCGCTTACATTCCGACTAATGTGATCTCTATCACCGACGGTCAGATCTTCCTGGAAACTTCCCTGTTCTACCAGGGTATTCGTCCAGCAATCTCAGTTGGTCTATCAGTCTCCCGTGTGGGTGGTGCTGCCCAGACCAAGGCAGTTAAATCTGCCGGTGGTAGCCTGAAGCTGGCTTTGGCCCAGTTCCGTGAGCTTGCGGCCTTCTCACAGTTCTCAACTGACCTGGATGCCGAGACTCGTCACATCATCGAGCGTGGTCAGCGTTTGACTGAGCTGCTGAAGCAACCGCAGTTCGCACCATATGCTATCTGGGAAATGTACTCAGTGCTCTACTCTGCTAACGAAGGTGCCTTCGATATCGTACCTCTGGACAAGATTGAAGCTGCCCGCGAAGCTTTGCTACGTGAGCTGAAGAGCAAGCATGCTAAGGTTGTCGAGACAGTCAACACCGGTGACAAGGTTAGTGATGCCGACAACGACGCCATACTGAAGGTCGCTAATGCGATTGCCAAGCAGTACGAAGTTAAGGAAGCAAAGAAGTAGAACTTTAGATTATGGCTAGTACAATTGCACTCAAACAGCGGATTAAGTCCATCAAGGGTACGCGCCAGATTACCAAGGCGATGCAGTTGGTGTCGGCTTCGAAGTTGCGTCGTGCGCAGGAGTACGCGCAGAAGAGTCGGGCCTACGCTGAGCTGGCCAACGATCTACTAACTCGCCTGAGCGGCATTAACGAAGTTGAACGACAGCCATTGTTTGAGAAGCGAGCCGTGAAGGCACGCTTGTACATCGTCATTACTAGTAACAGTGGTCTGGCCGGTGCTTACAATGCGAATGTCCTGAAGCAGCTGACCAAGAGTATTCAAGAAGACCAAGGCAATAAGGTAAAGAGCCGAGCAATTGCCATCGGTAGCAAGGGTGGCCAATTTATCCGCCGCCTGAGCGAGATCGAGCTCGAAGCTGTCTACCCGGCGTTGGGTGACCATCCAACTGCTAACGACGTGCGACCTATTCTGAACAGCTTGATTGAGCTGTACAAGGCGGGTGAAGTTGATGAAGTGCGCATCCTGTTCACGAAGTTTAAGTCTACCGTTGTACAGGAAGCCCAAAGTCTACAGCTCCTGCCGGCAGTTGCCCCTGAAGCATCGGATGTAAAGGTAGAGACGGTGAGTAACTTCGAGCCAGATGTCGAAACTGTCATTGACCAAGTCACGACGCGGCTGATCGAAGCTCAGATCTGGCAGTCAGTGCTGGAATCACTTGCTTCTGAGCACGCTATGCGTATGGTGGCCATGAAGAACGCCACCGATAATGCCAAGGACCTGATTGATGATTACACACTGGAACTGAACACTGCCCGCCAGGCAGCGATTACCCAGGAGTTAGCAGAAATAACCGGTGGAGCGGAGGCATTAAATGGCTAGTATCCAGGAACGACTCAACAACGCTGGCATCGGTGAAGACCGTGCCTATTACACCTTTCATGATACGCAGCGCGTAGCTGCCTGGGCTGGTTCGCAGGCTACAGAAGTGCTTGCCGAACTCGGTTTGCACCGGGAGCGCGGCTACTTTACTCGACACGATGTCCTACGTGCCGCCAAACGAGCGCTGGAAGTTGCTGAATCTCGAGTGATTGATCAGCATGCTGATCCAGCCACTGCTCAAGTTGTGCGCGACGTGCCGGCGTATCTGTACGACCAGTATGCCGAGGAAACGGTTATCGAGACGACAACGGAGGATGTGGCATGAGTGAGCTGATGCTCGGGCTTTTCCCGCAGCCCGAAGATCCACCCGAAGAAATCATAATCATGCAGAACGGACGGGAGGTCAAAGTAAAGACCGAAGACCTCTGGGCTTATTCCGCGGACGCAATGCACCAACCGCCGACAGGCACAATCGAACTACAAGGAGAACAATAATGGCACAATTAGCAGCAGAGAAACTTAAGACAGGCACGATTACCCAGATTGTGGGTGTGGTTGTCGATGTCGAATTCAGTACTGGCAATCTGCCAGCAATTTATAACGCGCTTACCCTCGAACATGATGGTAAGACTCTAACCCTCGAGGTCGCCCAGCACCTGAGTGAATCCAGCGTTCGTGCCGTTTCGTTGGGTTCGACTGATGGTCTGGAGCGTGGTGCCGTCGTAACTGATACTGGTGCGGCTATCTCGGTGCCGGTTGGTGACGATACGTTGGGCCGCATGTTCAACGTGACTGGTGAGCCTATCGATGGTAAGGGTGGTACTTTCAAGACTAAGGCGGGTATTCACCGCACGCCACCACCCCTCATGGACCAGTCTGGTAAGGTAGAGATTCTGGAAACTGGTATTAAGGTTATCGACCTTATCTGTCCAATGGCCAAGGGTGGTAAGGCCGGCCTCTTCGGTGGTGCTGGTGTGGGTAAGACCGTGCTGATTCAGGAGCTTATTGGTAACATCGCCAAGTTCCACAACGGGTACTCTGTCTTTGCCGGTGTCGGTGAGCGTACCCGTGAAGGTAACGACCTCTACGGCGAAATGGAAGAATCCGGCGTGCTCAAGAACACTGCTCTGGTCTTCGGCCAGATGAATGAGCCACCTGGGGCGCGTCTGCGTGTTGCCCTCTCGGGTCTAACGATCGCGGAAGGTTTCCGTGATAAGGGTAGCGACGTGCTGCTGTTCGTCGACAACATCTTCCGCTTTACCCAGGCCGGTGCCGAGGTATCGGCGCTGCTCGGTCGTCTGCCATCTGCTGTGGGTTACCAGCCAAACTTGGCGCAGGAAATGGGTCAGCTTCAGGAGCGTATTACCAGTACTAAGCAAGGTTCGATCACTTCTGTACAAGCTGTCTACGTCCCGGCTGACGACCTGACCGATCCAGCCCCAGCGACGACCTTCGCTCACCTGGACAGCACCATTACTCTTTCTCGTGCTTTGACCGAGATTGGTATCTACCCGGCAGTAGACCCACTCGACTCTAGCTCTACCCTTCTTGACCCAGAAATCGTTGGTGAGGAGCACTACGACGTGGCTCGTGAAGTCCAGCGTGTACTGCAGCGCTACAAGGACCTGCAGGACATCATTGCTATCCTCGGTATGGAAGAACTGTCTGAGGAAGACAAGCAGCTGGTAGCCCGTGCCCGTAAGATTCAGCGCTTCCTGAGCCAGCCATTCTTCGTGGCTGAGCAGTTTACCAACAACCCTGGTCAGTACGTGAAGCTCAGCGACACTATCGCTGGTTTCAAGGAAATCTTGGACGGCAAACACGACGACAAGCCTGAAAGCGCCTTCTACCTAAAGGGTGGCATCGAAGACGTTGTCAAAGCCGCCAAAGAGGCTAAGAAATAGTGATCCACTTCCAGTTAGTCGCTCTGAGCGGCACGAAGTTTGACGACGACGTCTATGAAGTCGTCTTGCCAACGCTGGACGGTGAAATTGGTGTTCTTCAAGACCACATGCCCCTGGTCAGCGTGGCCACCTACGGCGCGATTGCTGTTCGCCGTGAGGCCAAGGACTCCGACAGTCAGCGTGAATTTTTCGCTACCAACGGTGGTGTAGTCGAGGTAAGCGGCAATGTCCTCCGTGTTTTGGTGGATGAGGCCGATCACGCCGATGACATCAACAGTGCCGAAGCCGAAGCCGCCCACGAACGTGCCCTAAAGATGAAGGCTGAAGCCAAAGACCAGGTCAGCCTAGAGCACGCCCAGGCGCTCGTCGACCGCCAGGCTGTTCGTTTGCAGGTAGCCGGCCTTAAACGGCGACATCAGCGTAAGTAGTCACTTTGGCAGCAAAAAAAGACGCCCGGCGAGGCGTCTTTTTTTGCGTTGGGTAGACTAAGCTTTCTTGGTGGGCTTGCTGGCTACGCCGCAGTACTTACAGCGCTTGGCAGCGGCTGGGATACCGCTGAGACACTCAGGACACTTGCGCTCTGCTGGCGCTTCAACCTCGTCAGATGGTTTTAGATGAGACATCAGCTTGTTTAGTGGCTGAACCACGAAGAAGAAGATAACGGCCGCGATGATGACGAACGATACGACTGCGTTTATAAAGTCGCCGTACAGGAACTTACTCTTATTAACGGTAAATGTCAGACCGGAGAAATCTGGTTGGCCACCGATAGCCGCAATCAGTGGTGTTACTAGGTCTTTGACGAGTGTCGTTACGATGGCGCCAAAGGCAGCACCAATGACGACGGCAACGGCCAAATCGACGACATTACCGCGTAGTATAAACTTTCTAAAATCCTTGAGCATAACAATCTCCTCAGTTACTTATATCTAAATAATACATCGTACAGAGGTGAATGCAAGAAGTGCTAGGCAGCGGGAGGTGTCTCGTGCTGCGTAGCACCGGTATCTATGGAGCTAAACGCGTCGAACTGCAGTACCAAGTTATCTTTTAGGACCTGATTCTGGGCGATAGATAGCGCACCCAATGCAAGTTGGACTGCCTGTTCACGCATTGCGAGGTCATCCGGAAAAAGTTCGGTCGCCCGCCGGCGTATCCAAAGAAGTAAATCGTCATTTGTGGCATGCAGCTCTCGCACCGTGGTTTCTAGATTCGGAGTATCTGCATCGTACTGCTCAACAGTCGCGGGGTCGACGAGGGGCAATCTGAACTCGGGAGGAATTGTTGCGTGGGGTGGTCGGACGGACTCTGCCATTATCAGTTCCTTCTGAGTTAGGTTAGTTGGATTCTAGCACGTTGCATAATGTGATTTATAGGAGTAAAATCACACACGTTGTGTAATTTTTATCACAAAAACGCACGATAGAAATTACGACTAAAGTTTAAGTAAAGCGAAGGAAGCATTCTTTAATATGGTCTCGGGAGAATTTATGTTTAGTACACAAGAACACACAAAATTTGTAATTGGTGAAGGTTCGATTAACCCCTACGCCAGAATTGCGAATGGTGAAATCAGCCATGATCAACTTAACGCGTTGGTCACGGCTCTGCAGTCAGACGAGCTATATGTCGATATTGACCCAGAAATGATACCGAACAGCTGCGTTGATGGGCGTGGTGATGAGCTGGTCGGCCCGAATGCAGCTGGCGGTACATTTAGCTTGGTAATGGGTGATGCTCTCACCACGCAGTCGTATCGTCGCCCTGGTGAACAGGCACCAGTTCATGCTCGTCGGATGTTTGGCGCACTGGCACGTCTCGACAAGAAAATTGGCGGTCATGATGATACGCACGCCCAGGGTGATAACTGTGGCTGTGGTGCCGATGACAAGCTTGATTCTGAGGATCCAGCAGTACCATCAATCCTAGAGTATATTACTCGCCGGGGTGAAGATATCCGGACACTTCTGAACGGCCTAAATATCCAAATCAGCGATGAGCTGCACGCCAAAATCATGGATAATACCCAGCAGTTGCGTGACGAGCACTACGCAACCAATGGTGCAGAACTGCGCCAAGCGACAATTGACGAAGGTGGTCGGGTCGTTACCCTGCCCGGCAAACACGTTGAAGCAGTACTGAATGTTCAGACGCAGGCTGGCAAGACGTTGGATCGTCAGAAATTGCACGAGATGTTCGATGGTGCGCTTGACGCGTTTAATCTCGATGTTCCCGCACTGCAATACGGCTCAACACTTCTCGCAGTGTCAGAAACTGAAGCGCACGAACGCTTCGTGGGCGCCCTCTACTACAACGTTGCAACCGCTGCTGCCTTGGCCAGCGAGCTAGTTGTGAACGTTTACTAATCCAGAGACAAACTACACTTTACAAATCTGCAAGCAAGCGGTACGCTTGAGGTAGATCTAAAAACTTTAGGAGGGATCCATGTTTGCAAGAAATAAAATAGCCATGGTGGTGGCTGAATTTTTGGGTACCGCAGTACTGACACTCGTCGTACTGGCTGTACAGCGCTCTACTATCGGTATTGCGTATTTTGTGGCAATTGCCGCAGGTTTGGCAGTCGCTTCACTGTCATACGTATTTAGTAACGCCTCTGGCGCTCACTTCAACCCAGCAGTTACCATTGGTGCTTGGACTGCTCGCCGCGTCAAGACGTTGCCAGCTATCACGTACATCGTTGCTCAGCTGCTCGGTGCTTGGGCTGCCTACGGTATCTACACCTACTTTGTAAACTCAAGCCTGCAGGAAATCGGTGGCCACGCTACCTTCCGCATCTTCGTTGCAGAAGCAGTCGGTGCATTCCTGTTCGTATTCATTTGGGCTGCAGTTGCCGCACAGCGTCTATCGGCTAACCTGGTTGGTGCCGGTCTGACACTGGGCATCATCGTCGCATCTGTTGCCTCTATCGGTTTTGTAAACCCTGCGGTTGCACTTGGTGCACGTGCCTGGGACATCTGGGGCAGCATGGGCTGGGCTACCTACGTAGCTGGTCCTGTCGTCGGTGGTCTATTGGGCTACAACCTATACGAAGCTATCTTCAATAACGGTGGCCTTTGGTTCCCTGCAGTCAAGCCTGCAGCTGCCAAGGTGAGCGTCAGCAAGCCAGTTGCCAAGTCACCAGCTAAGAAGTCTACCGCTAAGAAGCGCAAGTAGTACACTTCATAAAAGCTTTTAAAAATCCCCTCGCACATGAGGGGATTTTTCTTTGGGAAAATATTTACAGAGGATGGTCGCAGTAAGTGTGATCATGGCCTGACGGATAGGTGCCCGCATGCAACTGTTCGGCCATGTTCAGCAGCTTGCCTGTGAGTGTATCAAGTGACTTGGGTTGTTTGCGTACAGATCCCAGTTCACCCGTTTCAACGAAGTCGAGTGTCAGAAGCTTAGGCATTTCATCGTGCAGTAGTTGCCATGCCAGAGCATAGAGGGTGAGCTGGTTAGAGCTGGTGGCGCGGCTCTTGGCCTTTTCTGGTGTCGTGACGCTCGTGCCAGTCTTGAAGTCGCGAATCTCTACCCCGCCATCCAGCTGGTAGACCGCGTCGATACGACCAATGATGGTCAGCTGCTGTGCGGGAACAGCAACTGCAAAAGGTTTCTCTGTCTCGATTGGTAGCACATCAGCCATAAAGCGCTTGTACACTGTCTCGACGGTCTTGATTGCTTGTTCGTGTGCTCGCTCCCGAGACCGGGCTGAGGCATAGCCATCGCGTGGCAATTTGGATTGAACGTGCTCGAGTAGTTCCTGCATATCTGGTGTTTGACCCTGCTCGCGGGCCCGGTGAATCGTTTCAATGACACTATGGATGGCCGTACCATACTGCAAGGTTGGTGAGGGTGGCAAAGGCATCTGTAGTACGTACTTGTAATAGAAATCCTGGGGACAGCGTAGCCAGCAGTCTATCTGGCTGACGCTTAAGCGAAGTTTCCCGTCCCGGAGCATTTCGGACGGTAGTGGTATGGTGGTTGACTCAGACTTGGCTGCAAATAGCTCGAGGCTGGTCTGCTCATTACTCGTGGTCAATGGCGTGGTGTCGTGGCCGAGGAGTTCAGCAATGAACCGTGATGGCTTACGAACAGCGTTACTGTCGTGCCGGTCGGCATGAGTCAGTATGAGTTCCTGTCGGGCACGAGTAGCGGCCACATACATCAGGCGACGCTCCTCGGCGAGCTGATCATCGGCCGCGTTGCTATTGGCCTGTAATGCTGCTGGTACTTCCAGACCACCTCCAAAGCTGCGCATTGGGAATGAGCCTTCTGAGCAGTCGACGATATAGACGGTATCCCACTCTAGCCCCTTGGACCGGTGTACGCTGATGACGTTCACGAGCTCGTCAGATATGTCGAGTGATGCGTCTTCGAAGCCACTCCCCGCTGCCTGCAGCGTAGGTAGGTTGACAATGTAGTTCTGCACGCTTGCGACACCAGCAATTCGTTCAAATTCCTTGAGGGTTTTGAAAAATTTACTCAATGCCTGTACCTGAGTATAGATAGTCGGGTCTGCCTCATGCTCATTATAAAGCCGTTGCTTCCAGCCACTATCGGTGAGCATAGCGTAGGTTACCTCGCCCACTGTGTGTTCGCGGGCTAGTTGGCGCCAGGTGTCGATTTGTTTTAGTGCTTCGACTGCCGTCTCGTCCCCGGTTAGCGCGGTTGCCAGCCCATCGTGTTCACGGCGCGCTTGGGCCGAAGCCAACGCTAGGACGGCATATTCCAGACTGAAGAGTGGCCCACTCAGGGTATGGAACAGTGCTAAGTCATCGCGCGGGTCACTTATCGTTTTCAGGGCTTCGAGTAACTGCTTTACCGCGGTCTCCTGGTACAGGTCATTGCTCATGCCAGCTACGGCATGTGGAATGTCATTCAGCTCCAGGGTCTGATGGACCTTCTCGACCGTGGTATTACGACGGGCGAGTATGGCGATACTACTGGGGGTTTGGCCCTTAGCGAGCCGTTTGGCGATGTCTTCGGCTACCCAATTCAGCTCAGCGTCAAGTGTCGAGAAATGAATGGCTTCTGGGGCCTCTCCCTTTGCAGCCTGGGCGTGCAGTCGTTTGTCGAGGTTATTCATGATTTCTAGACGATTCGGGTTGTTGAATTGAATCAATCGATAGGCACTATCCAAAATTGATTGGGTTGAACGGTAGTTCTCTATCAGCGTCACTTCGGTGGCTTCAGGGTAGCGCTGTTTGAAGTCAAGGATATTAGCCAGTGTGGCACCACGCCAGCCATAAATACTTTGGTCGTCATCACCGACTACCATGATATTCTGATGCGCGCCGGCCAGTAGGTCGATGAGTGCTGACTGCATGGGGTTGGTGTCCTGGAACTCATCTACCAAGATATACTGGTAGCGCACTTGCAACTGACGCAAGATGTTCGGACGAGACCGGAGCATCTGGATGGTCAGGTACAACTGGTCATCATAATCAATTACTTGTTGTTTGCGGCACAGCTGCAAGTAGGTGTCATAGAATCGGGCGAGTTCTTGCTGCTTGAGCTTTTCCAAGGCGGCTGCATCGTCAGTTTCTGGCAATGTTTTAGCGTAGTCGGCGTAGCCATCGGGCAGGACTAGTTGCTGCTTCAAGAGGGAGACATACTTGCGGAGCGCATCCAGCTGGCCATCTGGAGTCGAAATTGGGGCAAAGTACTCCAAGCCGAACTCATCAAGGTGTTCGCGCATAAATACCAGCTGGCCAGTTTCACCAAGCAGTCGGAGCGAGCCTAGGCCCCACTCGCTGCCGTAAGCTTGAAGGACATTGTTACCGAATCCGTTAAAGGTTGCGGCCGTTACATCGAGCATCATGCCCTGCTCTGCCGAATTCAAGCGCTCGAGCATTTCGCCAGCAGCTTTCTCGGTGAAGGTCAGCGCCAGAATACTGTCGGCTGGCACTCCGGAGTCAATGAGTTGTTTGATGCGCTCGACGATAACCCGGGTTTTACCTGTACCAGCACCAGCCACCACCAGCATTGGCCCGGTGGTATGCCGGACAGCCTGTTGCTGGGCAGGGTTAAGCTTTAGGTCGGTCAATATACCCTCACTCATCTACTCCTATTGTATCTCACATGCACCCCTATTAACATCGAACAGAAATACTGACTTTCCATGGCCTGCAGGGCAGTATACCGTTGTGGTTTCGTGTGATATCCTGAGCGCATGAAGCACCACCGGATTGAAACGTTTACAGGTCGCTATCCGTTTCTGGGCCCGATAATATACATGCTTTCCATACAATACTTTTGCATTCAATGGGTGGTAGCGATGGCTTGGAAGGTGCCATATAGCTGGCTACACAATGTCATTAGCGATCTTGGTAACACGGCGTGTGGACAATACGGCAGTCACTTTGTTTGTTCTCCACTCCATAGCTTAATGAATGCCTCGTTTATTATGCTTGGCTGTACCATGGCAGCCGGTTCATTGCTGATTTATCAGGAATTTAAAAAGAGCCCGGCTTCGCTGGTAGGTTTTAGCCTGATGGCACTGGCCGGTGCCGGCACGATAGTGGTCGGACTATTTCCAGAAAACACGGTGCACGCCCTACATACTGGAGGTGCGTTTCAGCCATTTTTCTTCGGTAATATAAGTTTAGTGATATTGGGCAGCAGTTTGCAGATACCACGGCTTTTGCGCACTGTTACTATCTTGACGGGCTGCATAGCGCTGATTGCATTTGGATTGCTCGTAACCAACCATTACCTGGGCCTAGGTAGCGGCGGCATGGAACGACTCACGGCGTATCCCCAAACCTGTTGGCTGATTATCTTTGGATCGTACATGTCCCGCCGCCACTATTTGTCCATGAAACGGCATGGCCGCCCAAAGTTCCGAGTATAGCTAGGCTATAAAGCAGGAGCTTTGTGGCAGACGGTACAACCGTCTTCTTCGGCAAATTCAGTCGTCCATTGCTCGATAGCACCAGGAATTGTCTCGTAATCCAGGAAACCACGGAGGTCACCGAGCTCACGCAGTATCCAGCCCAGGCGGCCGTACATACGGACGCTGCCCCATATAACTGCCGCCCACTTCGGACCGGCTGGAATAACGGTGATTGGCTTTTTTACTATATAGCTGCGCATGTCACGGCCGCTCTTGCGGCGTTTCAGGTTTTTCGCCAGGAAGGCACCATCAATTACGGCGGTTTGCGCCAAGCCACTATATGGTGTGTTGGCATTGTCGCCAATGACAAAGATGTTGTCTTCGGCCTGGAGGTAGGCATCGACTGATACCTTACCACGGAGGGTAAGGGCGAAGGCATTGTCCTTGAAGAACGGGTGGTTGGTAACGCCAGCAGTCCAGATGACTGTGTGACTGCGGATGGGTTTGCCGTTGACGGTTAGCTCATCGGCAGTGACGCCCTGCACTGCTTGCTTCAGATACAGTCTGATGCCGAGGCGCTTCAGCTGGCGGGCAACCATACGTGAGGTATCACGTGGCAAACGTGGCAGAAGACGCGGTGCAGCCTCAATCAGGTCAATGTGCACTTTGCGCGGCTCAACCCCGTGCTTGAGCATGATTTCCTTCAGATATCCCGGTAATGCACCGGCGAGCTCGATACCCGTTGGGCCGGCCCCAATAATGACATAGTTCAGATCTGGTTTCTTGTCATCGATGAGCTGTTGGTGTAGGTGTGCCTTCAGACGGTTGGCCTCGTTGATCGATTTGATGCCATAGCTAAACTCCCGAAGGCCCTGAATACCAAAGTAGTTGGTAACAACGCCCAGTGCCAACACGAGCGTATCGTACTCGTAGGTTTTACCATCTTCGGTAGTAAGCACTTTCGCTCTCTTGTCGAGGGTGGTCGCCCGACCCGGGACGACTTTGACATGCTTATTCTGGAATAGGCGCGCCAGTGGGATGTTAGAGTTTGCGCCGGTACCGCCGGTGGCAGTGTGATACAGCGTCGGGTAGTAACGTAGGTAGGGTTGGTCGCTCAGGAGGGTCACTACGAAACGGTCGTCATCAGCGAGCTCGAGGGCAGTTTTGACCCCCGCAAAACCACCGCCCACAATCAATACTTTTTCTCTTGTCATTTCCCCACTAGTCTACCGGATAGCATTAGCATCTTGCAAGGGGTAATACGGATGGGTTAAGCTTATGGTAATGGAAGAAATCAAAAAAGAGTTGGTGGGCCTTGGTTTTCGTGGCGAACTGGATGACTCCGCCGAAGCCAAAGAGGCTTATAGCCACGATGCCAGTATGTTCGAGCTCCGTCCAGAACTTGTGGCTATGCCCATGGATGCCGCCGATGTTCAGACTATCGTCAAATATGTCGCGGCCAAGAAGAAGTCGAACCCTAAACTATCCTTAACCGGTCGCTCGGCTGGTACAGACATGGCTGGTGGTGCGATCAACGAATCGATCATTCTGTCATTTACCCAGCATATGAACAAGCTCGGTGCTGTTTCGAGTACATCGGCCACGACACAGCCCGGTGTATATTACCGGGATTTCGAGGTTGAAACACTGAAGCACGGCTCACTGATGCCGTCCTACCCTGCTTCGCGTGACTTAGCAGCCGTGGGCGGTATTGCCAATAACAACTCCGGTGGTGAAAAGTCACTGGAGTATGGCAAGACGGCTGATTGGGTTGGCTCACTCAAACTGGTCTTTGCTGACGGTGTCGAGCGTACCGTAAAGCCGCTCAAAAAAGCCGAGCTCGCTAAGAAATGCACTCAGAAAGACTTCGAGGGTGAAGTGTACCGTGGAATCTATGAGCTTTGCGAGCAGCAGTATGACCTTATCAAGCAGGCTAAGCCGCATGTATCGAAGAACTCCATGGGCTACGGCATCTGGGATGTTTGGGACCGCGAGACTGGCATATTTGATCTGACTCGTCTGATTGTCGGTGCTGAGGGCACGTTGGGTATGATGACTGAAGTAACCTTCAAGCTAACGCCCAAGCGCGCTCACTCTGGCCTGCTGGTATTCTTCCTGAAAGACACTAAGAAGCTTGGTGATGTCATCAACACCGTACTTGCAGCTAAGCCAGCAACGTTCGAAGGCTTCGATGATCAGACAATGATTCTATTCTTCAAGCTCATGCCGTCGTTGCTGAAGACTATGGGTTTTGTGCCCTTTGCCGAGCTGATGATTAGCTTGATACACGAGGGCATCATGGTACTGCGGGGCTACCCAAAGTTGATTCTAATGGTTGAATTCAACGGTGAGACCGAGCAAGAAGTGCACGATAAAATTCATGCTCTTCACACCAACTTAGGACTGAAAAACCGCCAATTCCACTACGAGATTTCAGCGTACGAGGAAGACGATAGTGAGCGCAAGAGTGAGAAATTCTGGCTAATGCGCCGCAAGAGCTTCCAGTTACTGCGTAGTAAGGTCAAGGACAAGCACACCGCACCGTTTATCGACGACTTTATCGTACCACCCGCTGTCCTGCCGGAATTCCTACCTAAACTGCAGAAGATCATCCGCAAGTACAAACTATTTGCGACCATTGCTGGCCACATGGGCGATGGCAACTTCCATGTCATCCCGCTCATGAAGATTGAGGAAAAGAAGGAGCGCGCTAAGCTGTTACCGGCTATGAAGGAAGTAAATAACCTAGTACTGAAGTATGGTGGCTCGCTCAGTGGTGAGCACAACGACGGCCTAGTCCGTGGCCCATGGCTGCAGGATCAGTTCGGTCCGGACATGTTACAAGTCTTCAAGGCTGCCAAACACATTATGGATCCCCAGAACATCTTTAACCCGCACAAAAAGTCCGATGCCGACTGGGACTATAGTTTTTCGCATATTCGTGACCACTTCTAAGAACTTTTAAGAAAGTTTAAGCCTAGCGAGATATTTCATAGTGGGCCAACCCCAACCCATATACGCTATATGTAGAGTAAGCGGAGGAAACCCATATGGCACGACGCAATTGGGCCAAAGTTGCCGAAGAAGAATTCAAAGGCATGAGCCGGTCGTGGC